>NZ_JAPDBM010000004.1:0-46972 GCF_027705265.1 Aeromonas sp. QDB11
TAGCGACTAATCAGATCGCACAAACTGGACTGAGTTCCCTTCCTCCGGTGATCTACTATTCGGAACAGCTATTTAGGGGGGGATATCACGGGAGCAAAGCATAAATATGTTACCGGTTATTACCCATTTCTATAGCGTGACGGCCATGAAGTCACCGACCTCGCCACCTCCCTCTTGAGGGATCCAGCCAGACCAGTACGATTTATCTCGACAGAAAAGGGACAAAAGCTAATATTCCCGAGCAGTTAGCGATGATTACCCCTCTTTGACCAGGTCCGCATCACCATGAAGACAAAGCTGATCACCCGCGAAGGCTACAACAAGCTGAAAGAAGAGCTCGATTTCCTCTGGCGTCAGGAGCGCCCCGAGGTCACCAGGAAGGTGGCATGGGCTGCCAGTCTGGGGGATCGCAGCGAGAATGCCGACTACCAGTACAACAAAAAGCGGCTGCGGGAGATCGACCGGCGGGTACGCTACCTGCGCAAATGCCTTGAAGAGCTGGGGATCGTCGACTATGCCCCCGCACAGGAAGGCAAGGTGTTCTTCGGTGCTTGGGTCGAGGTGGAAAACGAGGAAGGCGAGACCAAGCGTTTTCGCATCGTCGGCTATGACGAAATCTTCGAGCGCAAGGATTACATCTCCATCGACTCCCCCATGGCCCGCGCCCTGCTCAAGAAAGAGGTCGGGGACGAAGCCATCGTCCGCACGCCAGTCGGTGACGCCTGCTGGTATATCAACGAGATCAGCTACCCCAAATAGTCGGACTGCTGGCGGGTTGCTTGCCACAGGCACATCCTGAGCAGCAGGTGCCAAGGCAAGATAAGCGCCATCCCCTACAGCCCCATCAATCTGCGTGACGGTGACCCCGGCGCAGGGTGGCATCCCGCTACACGACCCCATATAGTGCTCACACTTGGCGCCCGATGGCGCGGACTCGACCACAGAGGCCCTCAACAACATCATGATGCAAACCATAGAGAGACAGATTGCCGGTGAGCTCAATGCTCGCCCGGAGCAGGTGCAGGCAGCAGTGCGCCTGCTGGATGAAGGCTCGACCGTGCCCTTTATCGCCCGTTACCGTAAAGAGGTGACCGGCGGTCTGGACGACAGCCAACTGCGTACTCTGGAGAGCCGCCTCGGCTATCTGCGTGAGCTGGAAGATCGCCGTCAGGTGATCATTCGCTCCATCGAGGAGCAGGGCAAGCTGACCCCCGAGCTGGCCCGCGAACTGCACGGCGCCGACAGCAAGACCCGGCTGGAAGATCTCTACCTTCCCTACAAGCCCAAACGCCGCACCAAAGGGCAGATGGCGCTCGAAGCAGGGCTGGAGCCGCTGGCCAACCTGCTGCTCAGCGACACGATGCAGGATCCCGAACAGGCTGCCACCGCCTTCCTCAATGCCGAGCAGGGAATAAACGACAGCAAGGCCGCCCTCGACGGCGCCCGCTACATCCTGATGGAGCGCTTCGCCGAGCAGGCCGACCTGCTGGAGAAGCTGCGCGACTACCTGTGGCAGAACGCCACCCTGCGCGCCCGCGTAGTGGCAGGCAAGGAGCAGGAAGGGGCCAAATTCAAAGACTATTTCGAACACGATGAGCCGCTGCACAAGGCGCCCTCCCACCGGGTACTGGCCATGCTGCGCGGCCGCAACGAGGGGATCCTCAATCTGGCGCTGGTCACCGGTGACAATGAGAGTGCCAGCCCTTGCGAAGGGATCATTGCCCACCACCTCAGGCTCAATCTGCAGAACCGCCCGGCCGACAAATGGCTGCAAGGAGTGGTGAGCTGGACCTGGAAGATCAAGCTGTCGCTGCAGATGGAGACCGAGTTGATCGGCCGCATCCGCGAGTCGGCCGAAGACGAGGCGATCAAGGTGTTCGCCATGAACCTCAAGGATCTGCTGATGGCGGCCCCGGCGGGCATGCGCTGCACCATGGGGCTGGATCCGGGCATCCGCACCGGGGTCAAGGTGGCGGTAGTGGATGCCACCGGCAAACTGGTCGATCACGCCACCATCTATCCGTTCGAACCGAAACGTCAGATTGATCAAAGCCTCAAGACCCTGAGCGAGCTGTGCCAGAAACACAAGGTCGAGCTCATCAGCATCGGCAACGGCACCGCCTCACGGGAGACCGACCGACTGGTGAGCGATCTGTTCGAACGCTACCCGGCGGCCAAGGCGCAGAAGATAGTAGTGAGCGAGGCAGGGGCCTCGGTCTACTCCGCCTCCGAGCTCGCCTCTCAGGAGTTCCCGGATCTCGACGTCTCGATCCGCGGTGCCGTCTCCATCGCCCGCCGCCTGCAAGACCCGTTGGCCGAGCTGGTCAAGATCGACCCCAAGAGCATCGGGGTGGGCCAGTATCAGCACGACGTCGGCCAGAGCCAGCTGGCCCGCCGACTGGATGCGGTGGTCGAGGATTGCGTAAACGCGGTCGGTGTCGATGTGAACACCGCCTCGGTCGCCCTGCTCAACCGGGTTTCCGGCCTCTCCCAGACGCTGGCACAGAACATCGTCGCCTACCGAGATGAGCACGGAGCCTTCAAGAGCCGTCAGCAGTTGCTGAAAGTAAGCCGACTCGGCCCCAAAGCCTTCGAACAGTGCGCCGGCTTCCTGCGCATTCGCGGCGGCAGCAATCCCCTCGACAGCTCGGCGGTGCACCCGGAGTCCTATCCGGTGGTGGAGCGGATCCTCGCCAGGCTGGAGCAGACCGTGGAGAGCCTGCTCGGCAACAGCAGCCTGCTGCGCAGCCTGAAACCGGCCGACTACACCGATGAACAATTCGGCGTGCCCACCGTCACCGACATCATCGGCGAGCTGGACAAGCCGGGCCGCGACCCTCGCCCCGAGTTCAAAACCGCGACCTTCAAGGAAGGGGTGGAGAAGATCAGCGACCTGGTGCCCGAGATGGTACTGGAAGGGGTGGTCACCAACGTCACCAACTTCGGCGCCTTCGTCGATATCGGTGTTCATCAGGATGGGCTGGTGCACATTTCCTCCCTGACCGACCGCTTCGTCAAGGATCCTCGCGAGGTGGTCAAGGCGGGCGACATTGTGCGGGTCAAGGTGCTGGAGGTGGATGCACCGCGCAAGCGGATCAGCCTGACCATGCGCCTCGACGAGAAAGCGGGACAACCGGCCCGCAAACCGGCTGAAACGCGCAACAGCAGCGCTGGCAACGCCAAGCCAAGAAATGAGCCACGACAAAGCACCCCTATGGGTGGAGCCATGGGCAACGCCTTTGCGGCGGCGCTCTCCAAAGCGAAAAAGTAACGAAGCCTTCCAGAAGCCCTCTGAATGCAAAAAGCCCCGCAAGGGGCTTTTTTACACGCGAAGTACAGGATTACTGGGCCAGTGCGGCAAGAATGCTCTCGGGCTCTCCATGCTGGGCCAGCACCTCCCGCAGTCGATTGAATGCCTTGCAGGCCTCTTGCGGATACTTGCCGTAAGAGACGACGCCGGTGTGGCTCCAGCCAGCCGCCAGCATGACTTTTTTCTTGAAATGGGTTCCTTCGGTTCCCCCTCCTCCGAGCTGCATCAGAAACTGCTCCATCTGCAGGTGGGGGGGTGGTACACGGGAGAAGGTGGTGAAATCTTCCGCTTTGACTTCATCGAAATGCATGACAGCTCCTGTGAAATTGGAATGGGCCTGATCTTCAGATTAGTTGCAAAACAGGTAACGCAGCTGAAAGTTTGGCGAGCGTGATTCAGATATGCAGGCTGAGGGACTGGTTAGCGGCCGGGCTGACGGCCTGCTGATAGCGTCCGGCGATGACGCTGTTACGCTTGTCCATATAGGCGCTCAGCACACCGCCCGATTTCGAGCTCTGCTCGGCCATCAGCTCTTTGCGCGCCTTGGCTTCACTCGCGGCGGCGCTGCGCGCGACGGCCAGATCCTGCGCGGAAGGCTCGGCAGGCGCCAGCGCCGCAGAGCGTATCTGCTGCATTTTGGCGATGGTGGCGGCAGGGTCACCGGGCACGGCACTGGTATCTATCTGGACTTCGCCACCCGTCGCATAACGCTTGCCATCCGGCCCTTGCGTAAACTGATAGGTGGGCGAGCTGGCGTACTCTCCACCCGCTGACTGGTGGGCCTGCTCGTGGGTGCGTACCTCCTGATCACGCTCGATCAGATCCTGAACCTGCTGCTCTTGCCGCTGTTGCTGCTCCTGCTGTTTGGGATCTTGCTGCTTGCGCTGCCCATCCTCACCGGTTGCCTCGACAAAGCGATTGTCTGGCAAGGTCGTCGGCGCCGGTTGCCCTGTTTCACGGCTGTTCTGGGAGCTTTGATTGCTGGAGGCCTGACCGGCTTTGGATTTCTCTTTCTGGGAGCCGACTTCGGATTCGGCACTTGAGGCTTGACCCTGTCGGGCCTGCGGGATCAGCTCTGCCCGGCGATTATCCGTCCTGGCCGCTTCCACCTGGGGTTGCAGCTGTGTCGGGATAAGGGGGGGCAGACTGACATTGATGTTCATCTCACACCCGGATGTCGATCAGGGTTCCCATCATATCGCTGGCGGTCTGCACTACCTTGGCGGAAGCGCCAGCCTGCTGCTCGGCCACCTTGAGATTGACGAGCTCATCGGTCACTTGCACCTGATCCCCGCTGGGGGTGTTGAGGCGGGCGATCTGATTGGATGCCTTGTCGGCAATCTGCTCGGCTCGCTGAAATCCCTGTACCCCGCTGTTGAAAGCAGAATCAATACGCATGATGTTACTCCTCTGGTCACAGCTTAATTATCCGCCAGACCAGAGGATTAATGAAGCTTGCTGGCTGTTTTTTAGCCAACAAAATCTCGAACGATTTCAATGAATTCGTCAGGATGGGAGATAAAAGGTGCGTGTGAGGCCTTATTGAGGGTCACGCTGCGGCTGGCAGGGTAGAGATCATCCAGCAGCGGAATGGCCACCTTGGGCACCAATGAATCCAGTCGGCCATAGATCCGCAACCAGGGCAGATCCAGCTCCTGCAGCGGTTCGCGCAGATCAATATAGGCCAACAGCGTCAGTCCGGCCTCGAGTGCGGCAAACTGGGGCGACGGGCGCTCGGCCAGCCAGTGACGCAACTGGCGGATATCGTCCCGGGCATGTTCGCTGCCCATCGCCTGGATCGCCAGAAAACGCTCTATGGTCTGGCGAAAATCCCCCGCCAGCATCTGGTTGAAGCCGGTCAGCACCTTGGGGGCGATCCCGGGCCACTCATCGCGGGCCATGAAACAGGGGGAGCTGGCCACGGTGATCAGGGAGTGCAACCGATCGGGATGAGTCAGCGCCAGCTGGCTTGCCACCAGACCGCCGAGCGACCACCCCAACAGATGGCACTTCTCTGGCAACACGGTGGCGACCTGCTCCGCCAACCATGGCAGGTTATAATCGACGCCCTCGGCCAGCGGGCTGTTGCCAAAACCGGGCAAGTCCACCAGATGAACCCGATAGTGGGACGCCAACTGCTGGGCAATGCCATGCCAGACCGCACCGTTCATCCCCCAACCGTGCAACAGCACCAGATCGGGCCCCTGGCCAAACTGCTCTACCGATATGCTCATCTAGACTCAAGATCCCTGTTCATGCTCTTGGGGTCAGCATGTTAAAGCGACTGCTCGCTAAAGCAAGCCCGTTGCTCGGCAGCCACGGCGACTGGCAAGGGAGCTGCCTGCTCTGCCATCAACCTTGCGACAGCGAGCCCCTGCTCTGCAGCTGGTGTCGGCAGGCGCTGCAACAGTCACAGCCAAGATGCCGCCTCTGCGCCGCACCGCTGGCTGACTATATAGAAGAGAGCAGACCGGTCTGCGGTCGCTGCCAGCGCAGACCTCCCCCCTGGGATCGGTTACAGGTGATCGGCGACTACCAGGCCCCCTACCCCATGCTGATCCCCAGGCTCAAATATTCCGGCCAGATCCTGTTGGCGCCGCTACTGGCACGCCTCTTGGCCGATCATCTGGATGGCCGCGAGCCGCCGGAGGCGATCATTCCGGTTCCCCTGCACTGGTGGCGGCAGTGGTGGCGCGGTTTCAATCAGGCGGAGGAGATCGCGCAAACCCTTGGCGAACTCACCGGCATTCCCTGCGACAACACCCTGTTGCAGCGCATCAAGGCAACACCGCAGCAAACAACCCTGAGCGCCGGGCAGCGGCGGCGCAATCTGCGCGGGGCATTCCGGATCCGCCCCCACCACTATCGCCATGTCGCCCTGCTCGATGACGTCGTGACCACCGGCGCCACCGCCGGTCAGCTCAGCCGTTTGCTCCATGAGAGCGGCATCACAAAGGTAGAAGTGTGGGCAATCTGTCGTACCCTTCGGCACAGCAAGTAGCCATCGGCATGCTACCCAAGCATTAATAACCGCGTTATCATGAATACCCTAGTCGTACACTCAGGTTTATGAGGATAGTGATGATCAGCATTTCCGACGCCGCCCAGGCCCATTTCCGTAAACTGCTGGAAAAACAGCCTGATGGCACCAATATCCGGGTGTTTGTGGTCAATCCGGGAACCCAGAATGCCGAGTGTGGCGTATCGTATTGCCCGCCCGATGCCGTGGACCCGGAAGATCAACACCTGCCCTTCAGCGGCTTCGACTGCATGGTCGATCCCCTGAGCGCCCCCTTCCTGGTGGATGCCACCATCGACTTCGTGACCGATCAGATGGGCTCCCAGCTCACCCTGAAAGCACCAAACGCCAAAATGCGTAAAGTGGCCGATGACGCGCCGCTGATCGAGCGCATCGAGTACGTGTTGATGTCCGAAGTGAACCCCATGCTGGCCGGTCACGGTGGCAAGGTCACCCTGGTCGAACTGACCGAAGACAAACTGGCCATCCTGCAGTTTGGCGGCGGTTGCAACGGTTGCTCCATGGTCGATTACACCCTGAAAGAGGGGATCGAGAAGCAGCTGCTGGAGAAATTCCCGGGCGAGCTCAACGGTGTGAAAGACGCCACCGAGCACCAGCGCGGCGACCACTCCTACTACTGATTTGCTGCCATTGCGGCGCAAAGAAAAGGCCCCGCCATCCGGCGGGGCCTTTTGCATGGGCAATCGGCCGATTACTCGTCCTTCTTGTCTCGCGACAACAGGGCGATGGCCGCCTCTTTCGGGTTCTTACCCTCGTAGAGCACCTTGAAGATCTGCTCGCAGATGGGCATCTCGACGCCGCAGCGGGCCGCCAGCAGATGCACCTCTTTGGTGTTGCGATACCCTTCCACCACCTGACCAATCTCGGTCATGGCGGTGTTCACATCCTTGCCAGCCCCGAGGGCCAGCCCGAAGCGACGATTGCGCGACTGGTTGTCGGTACAGGTGAGCACCAGATCCCCGAGCCCCGCCATCCCCATAAAGGTTTTGGCATCGGCTCCGAGGGCGGCACCCAGACGCTGCATCTCCACCAGACCCCGGGTGATCAGCGCAGTTCTGGCATTGGCGCCAAACCCGAGCCCGTCGGAGAGACCGGCACCGATGGCGATGACGTTCTTCACCGCACCACCCAGCTGCAAGCCAACGAAGTCCGGATTGGTATAGACCCGGAACGAGCGGCCACAGTGCAGCAGATGGGAGAGATCGTCGGCAAACTCGTCGTGGGTCGAAGCGACCGAGATAGCGGTCGGCAAACCGGCAGCCAGCTCCTTGGCGAAGGTGGGGCCGGAGATCACCGCCAGCGGTATCTCGTCACCCAGCACGTCGCGGGCCACATCCTGCAGCAGACGGCCACTGTCCGGCTCCAGACCCTTGGTGGCCCAGGCGATACGGGTATCGGGGCGCAGGAAGGGCTTGATCCGGGTCAGCACATCGCCAAATACATGGCTCGGCACGACCAGCAGCAGCACGGGGGCAGCTTGTACCGCACGTTGCAGATCCGCAGTCAGCTGCAGATCGGCGGGAAAGGGGACATCAGGCAAAAATGCCTTGTTGCAGCGGTCTTGTTCCAGCTCGGCGACATGGGCGGGGTCGTGACCCCACAGCAGGGTCGGATGACCGTTGCGCGCCAGAGAAATTGCAAGGGCGGAGCCATAAGACCCCGCCCCCAAGACCGAGATAGCGATCTGGTCAGCCATTATCAGGCTTCCGCAGTCGCCTGCTGGGCCTGTGCTTGCGCCATGTGCTGGGCAAACAGGGCATCGAAGTTGACCGGTGCCAGGTTCAGCTGCGGGAAGGAACCCTTACTCACCAGGTTGGACACCGCTTCGCGGGCATACGGGAACAGGATGTTCGGGCAGAAGGCAGCCAGGCAGTGAGCCAGTTGCGGCTCCGGCAGGTTACCGATGGTGAAGATACCGGCTTGCTGTACTTCGCACAGGAAGGCAGTTTCGGTTTCCAGTTTGCAAGTCACGGTCAGGGTCAGCACAACCTCGTACACGTTCTCAGCCAGGATATTGGTCTTGGTATCCATATCCAGCTTGACGTCCGGCTGCCACTCTTTCTGGAAGATGTGCGGGGTGTTCGGCGCTTCGAAAGAGACATCCTTGGTGTAAACACGCTGGATGTGGAATTCCGGTTGTACTTCCTGGTTGTTGATCTCGTCAGCCATTTCGTTTGATTCCTTGTTATATGGATAAGTGGGCTCAGGCCCTGCTTAAATCAGCGTTTCTTGGTTACCGGCAGATTTTCTGCACGCCATTGGGCCATGCCACCGCCGAGCACATAAACCTGCTTGAAGCCAGCTTTGCTCAGCTGACGGCCCGCGCCGCCCGCAGTCATTCCCGACTCGCACACCACTATGATGGGGGCATCTTTATGCTTTTCAACCGGGCCCAGATTATTGCTCTGGATCTGGGTCAGCGGCAGGTGCTGGGCACCGGCCAGATGGCCCTTGGCGAACTCTTCCTGACTGCGAATATCCACCACGGTGGCATTCTCGCGGTTGATCAGCAGGGTCGCGGTGTGATTGTTGACGGTTTTTACCGGAGACAAACGGGCACGCACAGTGGTGTAAACCAGGGTGCCAGCCAGACCCAACCAGGCTGCGGTCAGCAGCGGGTTACGGGCCGCAAAATCCAAATACTCTTGCATCTTCTACTATCCAGGGACCAAGACAAGGGCCCGAGTATACATGGGGGTATTGATAAGATCAGCCATCTTGGCGGCAAAGCGCGAGCAGGCTCCCATCATCATCGGGCCGCGAGCATGGCAGGAAGGGCGTGGCTTGCGGGGCGGCGGGAGCGCCCCTTGGCTATCAGGTGACTATTTCGGCAGATGTAGTAATATTACGCTAGTTTCATTTCCCGCATTTTTTCCAATCCGAGAGGACATAGTCTTATGTCAACAGCTAAGAAACCTTTGGTTCTGGTCATCATGGATGGTTGGGGCTACAGCACCAAGCAAGAGCACAATGCCGTCGCTGCCGCCAAGACTCCCAACCTCGATCGTCTGGCCCGTGACTACACCAGCACCCTGATCTCCGGCTCCGGTCTGGACGTCGGTCTGCCGGATGGGCAGATGGGCAACTCCGAAGTAGGTCACGTCAACATCGGTGCCGGTCGCATCGTCTATCAGGAGCTGACCCGCATCTCCAAAGACATCAAGGATGGCGACTTCTTCCAGAACGTCGAGCTGGCCAAGGCTGTTGACGCTGCCGTCACCAACGGCAAAGCCGTTCACATCATGGGCCTGATGTCCCCGGGTGGCGTACACAGCCACGAAGAGCACATCATGGGCATGATCGAGATGGCCGCCAAGCGTGGCGCCGAGAAGATCTACCTGCACGCCTTCCTGGATGGCCGTGACGTGCCGCCGCGCTCCGCCCAGTCCTCCATCGAGCTGTTCGACGCCCTGTTTGCCAAGCTGGGCAAGGGTCGTTTCGCCTCCATGATCGGCCGTTACTTCGCGATGGACCGTGACAACCGCTGGGATCGCGTGCAGCAAGCCTATGACCTGATGACTCAGGGCAAGGGCGAGTTCACCGCCGAGAGCGCCACCGAAGCACTGGCTGCCGCCTATGCCCGCGACGAGAACGACGAGTTCGTCAAAGCGACCCGCATCGGCGAAGCTGCACCGATGGAAGATGGCGATGCGCTGATTTTCATGAACTTCCGTGCCGACCGTGCCCGTGAAATCACCCGCGCCTTCGTTGACGCCGACTTCACCGGTTTCGCCCGTGCCGCCACCCCGGCGCTGAACTTCGTGATGCTGACCGAATACGCGGCCGATATCAAAACCGCCTGTGCCTATCCGCCGACAGCCTTGGTCAACACCCTGGGTGAGTGGCTGGCCAAGCAGGGCAAGACCCAGTTGCGCATCTCCGAAACCGAGAAGTACGCTCACGTCACCTTCTTCTTCAACGGTGGCGAAGAGTCCTGCTTCGCTGGCGAAGATCGCGAAATCGTCGCCAGCCCGAAAGTGGCGACCTATGACCTGCAACCGGAAATGAGCTCCGAAGAGCTGACCGACAAGCTGGTTGCGGCCATCAAGAGCGGCAAGTACGACGTCATCATCTGTAACTACCCGAATGGCGACATGGTTGGCCACACCGGTGTGTTCGATGCCGCCGTCAAAGCCTGTGAAGCGGTAGACCACTGCGTGGGTCGCGTCACCGAGGCGCTGGCCGAAGTGGGTGGCGAGTGCCTGATCACTGCCGACCACGGCAACGCCGAGAAGATGCTGGACGAAGAGACTGGTCAGGCCCACACCGCCCACACCAATCTGCCGGTTCCGCTCATCTATTTCGGTCGCAAAGCCGAGGTTGCTGAAGGTGGCAAACTGTCCGATCTGGCCCCCACCATGCTGACCCTGATGGGTCTGCCGGTGCCGCCGGAAATGACTGGCAAGCCCCTGATGATTCTGAAATAATCCTTCCCCATGCGGGGATGCGAAGTTATTTCACAGAAAACCAGTCGCGTCGGCCTGTTGGCCGGCGCGCTGTTTTTTTGCCTGTCGTTTGGCGCCACCCCGGCCGTTGCCGCCAATCAGCAGCTGGGCACCATGCAGTCCCAGATCAAAGAGCAACAGAAGACCATCAAGCTCAGCAAGCAGGAGCTTGCCAAGCTCAATACCCAGCTCAAGGCTGACGAGCAGGCCATCTCGGCCGCCGCCGCCAAACTCAACCAGACCAGGCAGCAGTTGAAGCAGAACCAGCAGAAGCTGGCGACCCTGCAAAAAGACAAGCTGGCGCTGGAAGTTCAAGCCAAACATCAGAAGCAGTTGCTGGCCAAGCAGGCGGAAAGCGCCTTTCAGGCGGGCAACCACGACTACCTCAAACTGCTGCTCAATCAGCAGGATCCGGCCAAACTGAGCCGCTCACTCGACTACTACGACTACCTGAACAAGGCCCGCATCGAGGCCATCGACGCCCTGCGCGCCACCCGTGACAAGCTGGCGAAAAACCAGCTGGCCACCAAAGAGACCGAAACCAGACTGCAGACCCTGCTTGCCGAACAGCAGGAGCATCACCAGACCCTGCTGGCCAGCCAGCAGAGCCGGGCCAAGGTACGCAACCAGTTGCAACAGTCGGTGCAGGATGACGAGCAGAAGCTCACCAAGCTGGTCAAGGCGGAGAAAGCGCTGAAAGCCAAGCTGGAAGAGCTGCGCCGTGAACGGGCCGAGCGGGAGCGGTTGGCCAAGCTGAAAGCGGAGCAGGAGCGTCAGCGCAAGCTGGCCGAGCAACGCCGCGCCGAGCAGCAACGACTCGCCGCCCAGCAGAACAAAACCGTCAAACCGGCGGAACCGGTTGAAGAGGTAGCCAGCACCAAACCGGAGCGTGGCTCGGGCATTGGCACTGCCGGCCACTACAGCGGCCTCAAGACCAATGGCAGCCTGCGCTGGCCGGTACAGGGGCCGATCCTCATCTCCTACGGTTCGCCACGCACCGCCCAGCTCAAGTGGAAAGGCACCCTGATCGGCGCCAGCGAAGGGACCCAGGTCAAGGCGGTCGCGCCGGGACAAGTGGTCTACGCCGACTGGCTCGACGGTTTCGGCATGCTGCTGGTGATCGACCACGGTAAGGGCTATATGAGCCTCTACGGTCACAATCAGTCGCTGCTGCGCCAGGTTGGCCAGAATGTGGAACAGGGTGAACCGGTGGCACTGGTCGGTGACAGTGGCGGTCAGGACAGACCGGGCCTCTACTTCGAGATCCGCTATCAGGGCGAGGCGATCAACCCGACCAAATGGCTGGCCAAGGGCTGAGTTAACCCGGCCGACAAGCGCGTCACACGCTCACTACCAAAAGCCTGCATCATGCAGGCTTTTGTCGTTTCAGGAGTACAGCAACCCGCTGTCGCTCCCATTTGATGAAAAATTACCTAATTTTCGATCGGCTCAGGGAAAGACAACCAGACCGATCTGCTCCAGCAAAGTCTGCTGCTGATCCTCGTTGATCTGCACCCCCTGCAGATCGACCCGACGCAGATCCAGCCCCGGCAGATCGCACTGGCGCAAATCGCAGCCCTGCAGCTTGAAGCTGGTCCAGTCGATCTGGCCAAACTCGGAGCCGCTGAGATCGGATCCCGCCAGCGAGGCACCGAACAGGTTGGCCCCCTGCCAGCGGTTTTCGGTCAGCTCGCACTTTTCCAGCAGACACCCCTCGAAGCTGGCGTAACTGAAGTTGTTGCCGGTCAGATGGGCATCGCAGAAGTAGCTTTTGGCGGTGATCTGGTTGGCGAAGCTGGCGTGGCCGAAGTTGATGCCGACCGCCTGACAGTCGCGCATCTCCAGCCCCAGACACTGGCTGCGGCTGCAATCGGCCATGGTGAGATCGCAGCGCAGAAAGCTGGCCTCCCGCAGGTCGCAACCCTGCAACAGGCAGCCCCGCTCGCTCTCCCGATCGTAGAAGCTGCAGTCGATGAAGCGGCTATCGGCCAGATCCAGCCAGGAGAAGTTGCAGCCGATAAAGCGGCACTCCGAGAACTGCTCCCCCTCCACATCCTGTTGCTCGAACCGGACATCCACGAACTGCTTGCCTCTGATCATCGGAAAACTCCTGCAAAAACGGCTTCATATGCTGACTTTATCTGCCGAAAACGGTAATGTTACATGTAACATCCACCCTGGACACCCCTATGAGCCCCACCCGCAAGCGCCGCCCCACCCTGCAAGATATCGCCGACCAGACCGGCGTGACCAAGATGACTGTCAGCCGCTATCTGCGCGACCCGCAGACCGTGGCGGAGGGGACCCGTGAGCGGATCGCGGCGGCGGTGGAAGAGCTGGGCTATATTCCCAACCGGGCGCCGGATATTCTCTCCAACGCGACCAGCAAGGCGATCGGCATCCTGATCCCCTCCCTCTCCAACCAGGTCTTCTCGGCGGTGATCCACGGCATCGAGTCGGTGACCCGACCGGCCGGTTACCAGACCCTGCTGGCCCACTACGGCTACAGTCCGGAGCGGGAGGAGGAGCAGGTCGCGTCCCTGCTCTCCTACCATGTGGATGGGCTGATCCTCTCCGACAGCCAGCACACCGAGCGCACCCGCAAGATGATCGCCACCGCCGGCATTCCGGTGGTGGAGACCATGGATCTGTCTGATACCCCTATCGACATGGTGGTCGGCATGGATCATAGAGCCGCCGCCCGGGCCATGGTAACAGAGATGCTGCGCCGGGGCCGACGCAAGGTGGTCTATCTGGGGGCGCGGCTCGACGTGCGTACCCAGCTGCGGATGGAGGGCTACTATCAGGCGATGACCGACTTCGGCCTCACCGGCCAGCATCTGCTGACCGAGCAATCCTCCAGCTTCACCCTGGGGGGAGAGCTGCTGGATCAGGCGCTGGTGCGCTATCCCGACCTCGACGGCCTGTTCTGCACCAACGATGACCTGGCGGTCGGTGCCCTGCTGCAGTGTCAGGCCAAGTGGATCCCGGTACCCCAGCAGATCGCCATCGCCGGTTGCAACGCCCTCGACATCGGCCACGCCATGACCCCCAAGCTGGCCAGTATCGCCACCCCGCGGGAAGCGATCGGCCGGGAGGCGGCTACCATGCTGCTGGCGCGCCTCAATGGCCACCCCTTGCCAGAGACCCGCAAAGACATCGGTTTTTCTCTCTATGAAGGGGAAAGCCTCGGGTGATAACCCACAACAACGGATCGGGTTGGGTCGATTAGCGCAGCGTAATCGGCCGCGCGAAGATATTTGCGCCCCAGCGAGGGAGAAACGAAAAAACAAACAGGCCACCCGAGGGTGGCCTGTTTGTTTTCTCTGCACAACTGACGCTTAGCGTTTAACCAGCTCAACCGCTTCGCGGGAGAGACGGGTCACCTCCTCCCAGTTGCCGCTCTTGACCGCATCGGCCGGCAACATCCAGGAGCCGCCGACGGTGGCCACGCACTTGAGCGCCAGATAGTCGGCCACGTTTTTCGGGCCAATACCGCCGGTGGGGCAGAACTTCACTTGGGGCAGCGGCGCGGCAATGGCAGAGAGCGCCTTGGTGCCGCCGTTCGCTTCGGCCGGGAAGAACTTCAGGTGGTCATAGCCCGCTTCCAGCGCCTGCATCACTTCGGACGGGGTCGCCACACCCGGGATCAGCGGCGCCGTGCTGTTGGCCGCATGGGCCAGCAGGGCCGGGGTCATCCCCGGGGAGATGACGAAGCGGGCACCGGCGGCGACGGCAGCGTCAAACTGCTCGCAGTTGAGCACGGTCCCGGCACCGACCATGGCATCCGGCATCGCCTTGGCGATCAGGGCGATGGCATCGAGCGCCACCGGGGTGCGCAGGGTGATTTCGAAGACACAGATGCCGCCATCGAGCAGCGCCTTGGCCATCGGCAGGGCCTGATCCAGCTCATTGATGACCATCACGGGAACCAGCGGGGAGGCGGCAAACACCTCGGCGGGGGTCACTTTCCAGTTCTGCATAGCTCTTCCTTAGTCAGCTCTTAATCAAAGATGGTAGCGCCACACTCGGCGCTCGATACCGCGCGACGCATCACGCTGAACAGTTCACGGCCCCACCCCTCTTGTTCCAGAGTGAGGTCAATCTCGGCCTGGGTACGGCCACTCAAATCGGTCAGGCAGTCGAGGCTGCCGTTTACCGCATCAACCCGCAGCAGGTCGCCATCGGCAAGCAGGCCGATTGCCCCGCCGTGCAGCGCTTCCGGGGTAACGTGGATGGCGGCCGGGATCTTGCCGGAGGCACCGGAGAGACGGCCATCGGTGACCAGCGCCACCTTGTAACCCGCCTTCTGCAGGTTGCCGAGCACCGGCATCAGCTTGTGCAGCTCCGGCATGCCGTTGGCGGCCGGGCCATTGTGGCGCACCACGATCACGGCGTCCTGATTGAGATCGCCCGCCTTGTAAGCCGCTTCCACCGCATGCTGGGAGGAGAAGACCCGTGCCGGTGCTTCGATGACCCGATATTCGGGAGCCACAGCGGAGACCTTGACCACGGCGCGGCCCAGATTGCCCGCCAGCAGCTTGGTGCCGCCAGTCGCATTAAATACGCTACCCGTGGGAGAGAGCACGCTCGCATCGCTGCTCTCGCCCACCGGCTGCCATACCAGCTGGCCATCGACCAGTGCCGGACGGCTGAGGTAATCCTGCATCTCGCCAAAGACCGGAGTGGCATCCATGTGGATCAGCCCCTCTTGCGCCAGACGACGCATCAGGCCGGGCACGCCGCCCGCCTGTTCGAAGGCATTCACATCGGCCGGGCCGTTCGGGTACATGCGAACCAACAGCGGTACCACGTCGGAGAGATCGCTGATGTCATCCCAGGTCAGCACCAGACCGGCCGCGCGGGCCAACGCCACCATGTGGATGCTGTGGTTGGTGCTGCCGCCGGAAGCGAGCAAGGCCACCAGACCGTTGACCAAGGATCGCTCGTCCAGCACCTCGCTCAGCGGGCGATAGGCCGGGGATCCCGGGATCATGGCGCTGATGCGGCGGGCCGCCTCGGCGGTCAGGGCGCGGCGCAGTTCGCTGTGCGGATGCACAAAGGCGGAGCCCGGCAGCATCAGGCCCATTGCCTCGAATACCAACTGGTTGGTGTTGGCGGTGCCATAGAAGGTGCAGGTGCCCGCCGCGTGGTAGGCGCCGCACTCCATCTCCAGCAGGGCGTCGCGACCCACTTCACCGGCGGCGTACTTCTGACGCACCTTCACCTTCTCGTCGTTGCTGATGCCGCTCGCCATCGGGCCAGCAGGAACAAATGCGGTCGGCAGGTGAGCGTGGGAGAGCGCCCCCATGATCTGGCCCGGGGCGATCTTGTCGCAGATGCCGAGCAGCAAAGTCGCATCGAAGGTGTTGTGAGAGAGTGACAGCGCGGTCGCTTGGGCGATCAGGTCGCGGGAGAACAGGGACATGTCCATCCCCGGCTGACCCTGGGTCACGCCGTCGCACATGGCGGGCACGCCGCCAGCAACCTGGGCACTGTGGCCCAGCTCGGCCAGCACTGCCTTGATCTGATCCGGATAGCCCTGATAGGGCTGATGGGCGCTCAGCATGTCGTTGTAGGCGGTGACGATGCCGACGTTGGCGCGGGTCATGTCGAGGATGCGACCCTTCTCGTCACTGCTGCAGGCCGCCACGGCGTGAGCCAGGTTGCCACAGGCCAGCGCTGCGCGAGTCTTGCCCTGCTCTGCCTGACGCTGGATGCGGGCCAGAAATGCCTGACGACGGGCGACACTGCGTTCGCGGATGCGGGCGGTGACGTCGAAAATTACCTGATGAATCATTGGGCTTGCTCCAATGCTGTGACGGCGCGGTCAACCACCTGTTCGAAGGTGCCGTCTATATCAATGTGGAATACACCAGCTTCGCCATCCGGGCGCTCCAGGGTATCGAACTGACTTTGTACCATGCTTTCACGCATGAAATGGCCTTTGCGGGCACGCATCCGCTCGAGGATCAGCGGCTGACTGCCGTCGAGGAAGAGGAAGCTGACCGACTCGTTGCCTTCGCGGATCTGGTCGCGGTACTTCTTTTTGAGGGCGGAACAGACAATGATGCCGGTCTCGTTCTTCTGCTCGAGACTGTAGGCGGCGTCGCGGATCCGTTCCAGCCAGGGGGCTCGGTCCTCATCGTTGAGGGGGTTGCCGCCAGCCATCTTCTGGATGTTGGCCTTGGGGTGCAGGTCATCACCATCGATGAACTTGGCGCCCAGCGCTTCGGCCACTTTCAGACCCACGCTGGATTTGCCGCTACCACACACACCCATCACGATAATGCACTTACCCGCCATAATTTGACCTCTGTCCCACTTTTCAAAAAACCAGCTGTTGATGGGTTCTAATCTAACACGTTACCGGTAACATGTTACCGGTAACGATTGAAAATGTGAAGTCTGCCACAGACTGAGCAAACCCATAGTCACCTGGGCATATGATGTTGAGCCCTTGCCATAAATCTAAATAAATCATAAAGATATGGTTTGCCGACGGATCGGCAAGGTGTCACTCTGAACTTGGAAAAAGGAACGCATAACAATGTCTGACCTCTCCCTGATCATGACAGCCGCTGGCTCGATTGTGCTGCTGCTCTTCCTGGTGATGAAGGCCCGGCTCCACGCCGTGGTAGCCCTGATCCTAGTCTCCATGGTGGCGGGTCTCGCCGCTGGCATGAACCCGGCCGACATCGCCGCCACCATCCAGAAAGGGATGGGTGGCACCCTCGGTTTCGTCGCTGTGGTGGTGGCGCTGGGCGCCATGTTCGGCAAGGTGATGGAAGTGACCGGTGCCCTCGACCGGGTGGCCCACACCCTGCTCGGCAAGTTCGGCGTCAAGCGCGCCAACTGGGCCATGGCCCTGACCGGCTTTGTCTGCGCCCTGCCGCTGTTCTTTGACGTGGCCGTGGTGCTGCTGATCGGTGTCGCCTTCGCCATCGTTCGTCGTGGCGGCGGCAGCGTGGTGAAGATCGGTATCGCCCTGCTGGCGGGTATCGCCACTTGCCAAGCCTTCCTTATTCCGGCGCCGGGCCCGATCCTGGTGGCATCCCAGCTGGGTGCCGACTTCGGCTACATGATCCTGTTCGGCCTGATCGCCGCCGTACCGGCACTGATCCTGGCTGGCCCTCTGTTCGGTGACTTCATCAGCAAGATCGTCGATGTGCCGCTGCCTGCCGATGCCCAGAACAGCGTCCACGATGACAGCAAATCCCTGCCCTCCTTCGGGCTGGCCATGGGTCTGATCGGTCTGCCGCTGCTGCTGATCGGCCTCAAGACCATCGTCGGCCGCTTCGTCGAGGCGGGCTCCACCCTGCACAACTGGCTGGAGTTCATCGGTCACCCCTTCACCGCCATCATGGTCGCCTGTCTGGCCGCCTTCTACCTGCTGGGTATTCGCCGCGGCATGTCCCGTGACGAGGTGATGAGCGTCTGCAACAGCGCCATCCAGCCCGCCGGTGTCATCATCCTGGTGACCGGTGCGGGTGGCGTGTTCAAGCAGGTACTGGTTGATTCCGGTGTCGGTGCCGCGCTGGGCAACATGCTGGCCGACTCAGGTCTGCCCATCGTCGCACTGGCCTTCATTCTGGCCGCTGCAGTACGGGTGATTCAGGGCTCTGCCACCGTCGCCATGCTGACCGCCTGCGGTCTGGTGCTGCCGATGCTGGAGCCGCTCGGTCTGAATGGCGCCCAGCTGGCAGCCGTCACCATCGCCATCGGCGGCGGTGCCATCGTGCTCTCCCACGTCAACGACTCCGGTTTCTGGCTGGCCAACCGCTACCTCGGCCTCTCCGAGAAGCAGACCCTGCAGACCTGGACCGTGATGGAAACCATCATCGGTACCACCGGCGGCGTGATGGCGATGATCATCTACAGCTTCCTCTGACAAGGGCGAAAAGCTGACAAAAAGGCCTCACTCGTGAGGCCTTTTTCATCTTTCTGATGATTCTTTCTTTGGCTGAGAGGGCGAGATTGCTAGAATCGCCTATTCATCGCTCCGAGTGGAACGCTTAACCCCGTGATTTCAGGTTTATCTATGCATTCATCGGCCCATTATCGACAACTGCTGGCGCGCCTGCCCCAGATCGCCGTCGCGGCGGATCAGTTTGAAGTGCTCTACAGCGCGCAGGATTTCAAACGCCGCATTCTGGCGCTTATCGCCAGTGCCACCCGGCGCATCTATCTGGTTGCGCTCTATCTGCAGGATGACGAGGCGGGACGAGAGATCCTCTCCGCCCTCTACGCCGCCAAGCAGCGCAATCCGGCCCTCGACATCAAGCTGTTCGTCGACTTCCACCGTGCCCAGCGCGGCCTGATCGGCAAGGGCAAGCAGGGCGGCAACCACCTGATGTATCAGGGCATGGCTGCCGAACACGAGCACCAGATCGAAATCTACGGCGTGCCGGTCAAGGGGCGCGAGCTGCTCGGCGTGCTGCACCTCAAGGGCTTCATCTTTGATGATGTGGTGCTCTACTCCGGCGCCAGCCTCAACGACATCTACCTGCACCAGCAGGATCGCTACCGCTTCGATCGCTATCACCAGATCACCAGCCCGGAGCTGGCCCGCAGCATGGTCAACTATGTGGATGACCTGTTCGTGAAGAGCGACGCGGTGCAGCGACTGGATCACAGCGACATCCCCAGCGCCAAACAGCTGAAGGGGCCAATCCGCCGCTTCAAGCAGAACCTGCGCCAGAGCCAGTACCGTTTCAGCACCATGCCGGTCAACACCCAGGAAGTGGCTGTCACCCCCATGGTGGGTCTGGGCAAGCGCAACAACCAGCTCAACCTGATGATCCGCAATCTGGTGCGTGCCACCGAGCGGGAGATCTTCATCTGCACCCCTTACTTCAACCCCCCCAAGGAGTTGAGCAAGGATATCGAGGATCTGCTGCAGCGCGGCTGCAAAGTCACCATCGTGGTGGGCGACAAGACCGCCAACGACTTCTTCATTCCGCCGGAAGAGAAGTTCTCCACCATCGGTGGCCTGCCCTATCTCTACGAGACCAACCTGCGCAAGTTTGCCGAGCGCAACCAGCGCCACATCGACGATGGTCGCCTCAACCTGATGCTCTGGTGTTGCGAGCGCAACTCCTACCATCTCAAGGGGATCTTCGTGGATGACGAGTGGGCCCTGCTCACCGGCAACAACCTCAACCCCCGCGCCTGGGCACTGGATCTGGAGAACGGCCTGCTGGTGCACGATCGTCGCCACCTGCTGCGTCCCCAGTTCAACGCGGAGCGGGAGAATATCCTGACCAACACCAAGCGGATCAGTCACTTCGATCAGGTGGAGCAGATCCAGGACTACCCGGAACAGGTGCGAAAGCTGCTGGGACGGATCCATCGGGTCAAGGCCCATCTGCTGCTCAAACGCATCATCTGACCTTGGGCGCCATGCGCCTGCACCCCGCCCGTTGGCAGCCACACAAAGGCCTCCCGTTTTCGGCAGGCCTTTGTTATATCCGCCGTTTCCCCCGCGTTGGCGGCCCTGCCAGCAGCAACTCGGCTTGCATCGGCCCCTCAACAACCCCTATCATCTGGACATATTTACAGTGTTTTCGGGCATCTAATTGATGAAATTGGATAAAATTCCTCTCGATAGCCTCAAGGGTGTTGGCAGCAAGATGCTGGAGAAGCTCGAGCGGCTGGGGCTGGCCACGGTACAGGATCTGCTGTTCCACCTTCCCCTGCGCTACGAGGACCGCACCCAGGTGTGGCCCATCGGCGATCTGCCGCCCGGCCTGCACGGCGCCGTCGAGGGTGAAATCCAGGACACTCAGCTGGTGATGGGGCGCCGCCGCATGATGGTCTGTCGCATCAGCGACGGTACCGGCACCCTCACCTTGCGCTTCTTCAACTTCACCGCCGCCCAGAAAAACAGTCTGGCGGCGGGCCGTCTGATCCGCTGCTTTGGCGAGGTGCGCCCCGGCAAATACGGGCTGGAGATGGCCCACCCCGAGTACAAGCTGCTCGGCGAGGATCAAGTCGGCCAGACCGAAGAGGCGCTCACCCCCGTCTACCCGACTACCGAAGGACTGCGCCAGCTCACCCTGCGCAACCTCACCGATCAGGCGCTGGCCCAGCTCGACCTCTATGGCGTGGAGGAGCTGCTGCCCGCTGGCCTTTATCCCCACCAGATTGAACTGGCCGCCGCCCTGAAGCTGCTGCACCGCCCGCCCCCCTCGGTGGCACTGCCGCTGCTCGAAAGCGGTCAGCATCCGGCCCAGCAACGGCTGGTACTGGAAGAGCTGCTGGCCCACAACCTCTCGGTACTCAAGGTGCGCGCTCAGGCACAAACCCAGCTGGCTCGCGCCCTCAAACCGGCGCCCGCGCTGGTTGAACAGCTGCTCGGGGCCCTGCCGTTTAGTCCAACCGGCGCCCAGAGCCGGGTGGTGGCCGAGATAGGTAAGGATCTGCAACAGAGCCACCCCATGATGCGGCTGGTACAGGGCGACGTGGGCTCCGGCAAGACGCTGGTCGCGGCGCTGGCCGCCCTGCAAGCCATCGGCAACGGCTGTCAGGTGGGGCTGATGGCGCCGACCGAGCTACTGGCGGAACAGCATGCCATCAACTTCGCCAAGTGGCTGGAGCCGCTCGGCATCGGGGTCGGCTGGCTTGCTGGCAAGCAGAAAGGCAAGGCGCGGGAAGAGGCGCTGGCCGCCATTGCTGATGGCAGCGTCAAGATGGTGGTGGGCACCCACGCCATCTTTCAGGAGCAGGTAGTGTTCCAGCGTCTGGCGCTGGTCATCATCGACGAACAGCACAGATTCGGGGTGCATCAGCGCCTCGCACTGCGCGAGAAAGGGGAGCGGGAGGGAGTCCATCCCCATCAGCTCATCATGACCGCCACCCCCATCCCCCGCACCCTGGCGATGACCGCCTACGCCGATCTCGATACCTCGGTCATCGACGAGCTGCCGCCGGGCCGTACCCCCATCACCACAGTCGCGCTGCCCGACAGCCGTCGCGGCGACGTGATCGAACGGGTCAAGCTCGCCTGCACCGAGGGCAAGCAGGCCTACTGGGTCTGTACCCTGATTGAGGAGTCGGAGGTGCTGGAGTGTCAGGCCGCCGAGGATACCGCCGCCGAGCTGCAGAACCTGCTGCCCGGCCTGCATATCGGGCTGGTGCACGGCCGGATGCGCCCGGTCGAGAAACAGCGGGTGATGGAGGAGTTCAAGGCAGGCATACTGCAACTGCTGGTCGCCACCACCGTCATCGAGGTGGGAGTGGATGTGCCCAACGCCAGCCTGATGATCATCGAAAACCCGGAGCGACTGGGGCTGGCACAGTTGCACCAGCTGCGCGGTCGGGTTGGCCGGGGGGCGGTGGCCTCCCACTGCGTGCTGCTCTATCATGCCCCCTTGTCCAAGACGGCCCAGAGCCGACTCGGGGTGCTGCGGGAGACCAACGATGGCTTCCTCATCGCCCAGCGCGATCTGGAGCTGCGCGGCCCGGGGGAACTGCTCGGCACTCGCCAGACCGGTCTGGCCGATCTCAAGATCGCCGATCTGGTACGGGATCAGCCGCTTATTCCGCAGGTGCAGAAGATGGCGCGTTTCCTTATGGATAGGCATCCGAGTCATGTCGAACCCTTGATACGACGCTGGCTCGGCTTACGGGATCACTATTCCAATGCCTGATCGAGGTAGATGCAGAAGATGGACACATGTCCTCATGGATAGGTATCCGAGTCATGTCGAACCCTTGATACGGCGCTGGCTCGGCTTACGGGATCACTATTCCAATGCCTGACCGAGGCAGATGCAGAAGAGGGCACATTGCCTGATGGATAGTCATCCAAACCATGTCGAACCCTTGATACGGTGCTGGCTTGGCTTACGGGATCACTATTCCAATGCCTGATCGAGGTAGATGCAGAAGATGGACACATGTCCTCATGGATAGGCACCCGAGCCATGTCGAACCCTTGATACGGCGCTGGCTCGGTCTGCGAGACCACTACTCAAACGCCTGACAACACACCCCAAAACAGGAGGAAAGCAACAATGAATTCCTGGCTACGCGGCCTGCTCTACACCTTCGCCTTCCTGCTGCTGTTTGTCTGGGTTGCCCTCGGCCTGTTCGACGCCGAGCGCGCCAAAGGCCCCATCGCCAGCTGGATCAGCCAGCAGACCGGCGTGCCGGTCACCATAGGGCGGCTGGTATTCAACCCGCTTCACCCCTACACCCTGCTGGCGGAGCAGGTGCGCTATGGCGATGCGGTCTCCCTCGACAAGATTTATCTGGAGATCGAGAGCATCGACTGGCTGAGCCGCGACGTGCGCATCGCCCACCTCGATCTGATCCGCCCCGCCATCAAGCTGCCGCTGCCCAACCAGTTGCCGAGCCTGCCGGTGCACTCCCTCACCATCAGCGACAGCACCATAGATCGGCTCAGTCTGGAGAGCAGCGAGCTGACCCTGCGCGGTCTCAACGCCACCCTGAGCGACTGGGAGCTGATCGACCCGAAACGGCAGCCACAGGCCAACCTGAGCCTCAATATCGGCCAACTGGAGACCCCGCAATTCACCTTCGCCCGCCTCAACCTACAAGGACGGCTGGAGGGGGAAGTGCTGCGCACCGACAAGCTGGTGACCAACCTGTTTGACGGTCTGCTGGAGACCGGCATGGTGCTGGACTGGCCCGCCCGCACCCTGCAACTGCACGACCTCAAGGCGCGCGGCCTACGGGTCGAGCTGGGGGATCTGGCACAGCAAGGCTTCCCGCAGCGCTTCCCGTTGCAAAGCGTGTCGCTGGATCGCGGCCAGCTGGATGGCGTGAGCCTCAACGACATCAATCAGGAGCTCTCCTTCAACAACTTCAGCGGCCAGCTCACCGCCTTCAACTGGCAGGCTGGCAGCCAGCCCACCGGCTATCTGACCGGCACCTTGGGCGACATGGGGCGCGGCCTGTTCCAGCTGGAGGAGATCAAGGGCAAGCTCGCCTTCTCAGCCCAGCAGATCGATGCAGAGCTGCAGGGCAAGGCCTACGAGGGGGCATTTACTCTGGATCTGGCCCTCGACACCCAGCAACAGAAGCTGACTCTCAAGGATATGACCCTGAGCGGCATGGATATCAGCCTGCCGCAGGGGTGGTGGCAGGATTGGCAGAGCTGGCGCCCGCAGCAGGTGGATATCCGCAAGCTGGCGTTCGACAAGCTCAAGGTGCTCTCCTTCGACGATTCCATCCCTCTGTCGCTGACCGGCTGGCAGCTCTATCTGAGCGATCTCGCCCTGCGCGATAACCAGCCCGGCCCGCTGCTCGGCCGCGCCCGTATCGAGAGCAAGTGGTTCGAGCTGGTGTGGGATGGCCTCAGCGCCCGTAACGGCGAGCTGGATGGGGAGCTGACCCCCAGCTCGTGGCAGCTGGGCAAACTCACCAGCTCGCTGCCGGATGAGGGCACCCTCAGCCTGAGTGGCCAGTGGGGCCGCGAACCGGGCCAGAGCAGCCGCCTGCAACTGCAGGCGACCAAGCTGGATCTGGTGCAGTGGGGCAAGATACTTCACTCCCCGGTCTCCTTCGCTGGCAAGGCGGACGTGAGTGCCGACCTGCAAGCCGAACACGGCAAGGTGGCGGGCGAGTGGCGCCAGACCCTGCAGGGCAGCTTTGCCCTCGATGCCGACGAGCCGTTCTGGGACAAGGTGAAGATAGATCCGCTGCTCGATGAGTGGTTCAAGGGGGCGACCCCGCCCGTCCTGACGCCAGATCAGCTGTGGCAGGCAATGCAGGAGGGTGACACCCCCTTCTACCGCATCAAGCTGCAGGGCAAGATCGACAAGGGGCAACTGCAGATCGAGCAGGCTGGCGCCTCCACCATCACCCATCTGCTGGCGCTGCAAGGGGGGATCGATCTGGTCAACGAGCAGTGGCAGCTCGATCTGGGGGTGCTCAACGGCAACCGCTGTGCCGAGCTGCTCGGCCAGTGGCGCGGACCGCTGACGGCCCCCACGCTGGCATGGAGCTTCCCGCAGAAGCAGGACGCCTGCGGCTGGGAGGTAGGAGTACGCTATCCGCCACAAGGCAACAGTGCCCCGCTCTGGCGACCTGCTCCCGCGCCGAAAGCTCAAACCCAAGCCCAAGTGCAGACCCAAGCCGGGCAGACAAGCGACAGCCAGCAAGGGTAAAAACAGACAAGGCCTCATGATGAGGCCTTGTTGTTTGATGGGGAAACGGCGCGGTTACTGGCCCGGGCGGCGGGGCGGCTGCACCACGTAGTGACCGCAGAACTCCGCCGCCAGTTTGCTGCCGCTGAACAGCTGGATCTTGAGGCTGAAGGTAACCGGCTCGCCCCGCTTGAGCGGCTGCAGCACGGCGGGCATCCCCTCGCGGGCCACCCGCGCCTCCGGCTCCTCATCGACCGGGCCATGATATTTGATGGTGCTCTCGGCCAGCACCGGCTCGCCCACCAGCCCCTCTTCTTTAAGTTGCAGCCAGATCAGCCCCCAGCCCGCCAGCACGCACTGGCTGTAGACACTGCCAGCAAACATGCTGCCGTGCACATTGAAGTTGGCCGCCAGATTGGCCTTGAGGTGGAAGGTCTGACCGTCGTAGTGGCTGATGTGCATCCCCATCTTCTCGCTGATGGGCACCCCGCGCGACCAGCGGGTGGTGAGATCCTGACACCACTCCGGCCGGTACTGGATGGTCTGCAACGGACTCAGGGATTTGATCATCTGGCGATGGGGAATGCGACCAAAGGAGACGGGGCCGCCCCCCACTTCGAGGAAGCCGCACTTGCGATAGAACTCCACCGCCTCCTGACGGGCATTCATCACCAGCCGTTTTACCTTCTCGCTGCGGGCCAGCTGCTCGAGATCTTCCACCATTTGGGCACCCAGCCCCTGCCCGCGATATTCCGGACGCAGCGCCATAAAGCGGATCTGCGCCTCGTCACCACCGATAAAGAGTCGGCCCACCGCGATGGGAGTGCCGTCAGGTGCCAGCATCAGGCGGTGAATGGCAACGGTGTCGTATTCGTCCCTCTCGGAACCGACCGGCAGATTGAAGGGCTTACGCAGAAGTTCCCAGCGCAACTGGTAGTAGGCATCCAGCTCGGCTGCCGTTTGGGGTGTGACTACCCGATACATAAAGCGATCCTTGAGTTTGCGCCGGCTGGCAGATGGAAGGGCTTTCGCAGAGGTTCCCGGCGCAGCATGCAGTAAGTACCCGGCTCGGCGGCTGTCTGAGAGGTGACTACCCGGTACATAGTTTCATCCTTGAGTTACACTGGTCGGAAACCATCTTGCCGTGCAAATTCATGGACTTCAATCTGCAAGCGTACCAAGCCGATCACTTGTTGCACCTCAGCGTCAAACCCCAGCGCCGCCTCACCGTGCAGGAGAATAACCAGCACCGCTGGCTGGAGATAGACGGCGTGGTGCAATCCGCCATGTCGCTCGCCGACCCCGCAGCCCTCTGTCTGCCCCATCAGCGGGTCATCGCCTGCCTGCTGCCGGAACAGGCCGGGCAGATCCTCGAACTGGGGTTGGGTGGTGGTGATCTCACCCGCCATCTGAGTCAGCGCTGGCCCGATGCACGCCACGAGTGCGTTGACCTCGACGAAGAGGTGCTGACCGTTTATCAGCAGTTTTTCCAGCATCAGGAGAGCGATGAACGCGCTGCTCCGGCACTCCATCAGGCCGATGCCCTCGCCTTTCTCGAGCAGAGCGAGCAGCAGTACGACCTCATCCTGCTCGATCTCTTCAGTCAGGATGGCAACCCGCTGCTGCTGTTTCAGGAGCGGCTCTACCGGGCGCTGGCACCCCGGCTGAACGGCACTCTGGTCATCAACCTGCTGCCGCGCACCGAGCTGGAGCTAACCCACGCCCTGACTCTAATCGAGCAGTGGATTGGCCCGGCCACCCCCTATCCGGTCGCAGGGCTCATCAACGTGATCGTCCACGTCATACCTCGGGATCAGGCATCCTCAGACCTGTAGCCAGAAGGTAACCGGACCGTCGTTGACCAGCGCCACCTTCATGTCGGCGGCAAAACGCCCGGTTGCGGTCGGGATGCCGCTGGCAGCAGCCTTCGCCACGAAGTAGTCATAGAGGCGCTCGGCCTCGCTCGGGTGAGCACCGCAGGAGAAACTGGGGCGCATCCCGCTCTTGGTATCGGCCGCCAGCGTGAATTGGGAGACCACCAGCAGGCTGCCGCCGATCTGGCTGACATTGAGGTTCATCTTGCCATTCTCGTCACTGAAGACCCGATAGCCGCTCACCTTGTGCAGCAACTTGTCGGCCTTGGCTTCGTCATCCCCCTGCTCCACCCCGAGCAGCACCAGCAGCCCCTGACCGATGGCGCCGGTCACTTCGCCCTCGACGGTCACGCTGGCCTCGCTGACCCGCTGAATCAATGCAATCACATCCATCTCCTCTCAAAACAGAACGACCGCCCCCTCACAGGGGCGGTCGTCGATGCTACCAATAAACCGGTGGCCAAGGCGATGGCTCAGCCCAGCTCTTCACTCGCCGGTTTCTCGTATTCGCCGAGGCAGGAGGTGGTTTCAGCCCCCAGCAGCACCACCAGCCAACTGAGGTAAACCCAGACAAACAGGATCGGATGATACCGCTCAGCCCAGCTCTTCGACTGCAGGCTTCTCATACTCGCCGAGACAAGAGGTGGTCTCTGCCCCCAACAGCACCACCAACCAACTCAGATAGACCCAGACGAATAGAATTGGAATAGTCGCCAGCGCGCCATAGATGGCCTGATAGGAGGGGAAGTTGGTGATGTAGATGGCAAAGCCGCGCTTGGCCAGCTCGAACAGGGTAGCCGCCACCAGCGCGCCGATAAAGGCGTGGATCAGCCGCACCTTGCAGTTGGGCACCACGGTATAGACCAGCAGGAAGGTGAGCACCGAGAAGAGGAACGGCAACCCCCGCAACAGCAGATAACCGATACCGAACAGGCTCTCGGCGCCAAACAGCCGCAACGAGAAGATGTAGGAGGAGATGGCGATACTGGCTCCGATAAGCACGGGCCCCAGGGTCAGGATCATCCAGTACATGGCGAATGCCTGCGCCAGCGGGCGGCTCTGGGTCGAGCGCCAGATGTAGTTGAGGTTCTTGTCGATGGCGGAGATCAGCATCAGCGCCACCACCACCAGCGCCCCGATCCCCACCGCCGTAGTGTTGGTCGCGTTGGCGACGAAGCCGTCGATGTACTCCTTGAGCATGTCGCCAGCGGTCGGCACGAAGTTGTGGTAGACGAACTGCTCCATCTCCTGCTTGAGGCTCTGGAACACCGGAAAGGCGGACATCATGCCAAAGACCACGGCGATCATCGGCACCAGCGAGAGCAGGGTGACATAGGCCAGATAACCGGCAGTGACCGTCAATCTGTCCTGCTGGAAACGGCCCCAGACAAACTGGGCGAAGTGGCGACCATCATGGCGCACAAAGGAGAGGGCGTGGGCCAAACGGCCGCTGATTTGCTGCTGCATCTTGATTCTCGTAAGCGTCGTCATGCAGCCATTGTGTCAGAGGGGAGCGCTGTTTGACCACCTTTGAGCCAAGATTGCCGCCATGTCCGCCCATTTTCCGTACAGACTGCACCTTGGGCAGTCACGGGATGCAGCAACAAAAACGGCCCCGATAAAGGGGCCGTTTGCAACGCCGGATTACAGCATGTAGTCCGCGGGCAGCTCGGTGCGAGCAACGCCGGAGGCCACCGCCGCCAGCGCCACAGCGCGGGCAACCCGCGGCAGCAGGCGGGCATCCATCGGCTTGGGAATGACATAATCCTTGCCGAAGGTGAGCACGCTCACCCCGGCGGCGGTCAGCACCTCAGCCGGAACAGGCTCCTTCACCAGACCGCGGATCGCCTCGACCGCAGCGATCTTCATGGCATCGTTGATGCGGCTGGCGCGGGCATCAAGCGCACCGCGGAAGATGAAGGGGAAGCAGAGCACGTTGTTGATCTGGTTCGGGTAGTCGGAACGACCGGTGCCCATGATGAGGTCGCTGCGCACCGCGTGGGCCAGCGCCGGCTTGATCTCCGGGTCCGGGTTGGAGCAGGCGAAGATCACCGGGTTCGGCGCCATCAGGGCCACAGCCTCCGGAGGCAACACGTCCGGGCCGGAGACTCCGACAAACACGTCCGCCCCTTCGATGACATCCATCAGGGTACGCAGCGGGGTGTCGTTGGCGAAACGCTGCTTGTACTTGTTGAGATCGCTGCGGCCGGTGTGAATCACCCCCTGACGATCCAGCATGAATATGTTGTGCGCCCTGGCGCCGCACTTGATCAGCAGCTCCATGCAGGCGGTGGCGGCAGCTCCCGCCCCCATGCAGACGATGCGGCTGTCGCTGATCTGCTTGCCCTGCACTTCCAGCGCGTTGAGCAGACCGGCGGCGGTGACGATGGCGGTGCCGTGCTGGTCATCGTGGAACACCGGAATGTCGCAGCGGGCGATCAGCGCCTCTTCAATCTCGAAACACTCAGGCGCCTTGATATCTTCCAGATTGATGCCGCCGAAGGTATCGGCGATAGCC
The DNA here is from genome assembly GCF_027705265.1 of Aeromonas sp. QDB11. Lineage (NCBI taxonomy): Bacteria > Pseudomonadati > Pseudomonadota > Gammaproteobacteria > Aeromonadales > Aeromonadaceae > Aeromonas > Aeromonas sp. QDB11. The sequence continues at coordinate 29,302 of NZ_JAPDBM010000004.1, forward strand.
GCCACCGTGTCGATGAACTGCTGGCTGGTCTCGTGCTTCACCTCGATGTCGATGGCGTCGATACCGGCGAAGCGCTTGAACAACAAGGCCTTGCCTTCCATCACCGGCTTGGAGGCCAACGGCCCCAGATTGCCCAGACCCAGAATGGCGGTACCGTTGGAGATGACGGCCACCAGATTGCCTTTGCCGGTATAGCGGTAGGCATCGGCCGGGTTGGCGGCGATCTCGCGCACCGGCTCGGCAACACCCGGGCTGTAGGCCAGCGCCAGATCATGGGCGGTTTCGGCGGGTTTGGTCAGGGCGATGGCAATTTTGCCCGGTACGGGCTGGGCGTGGTAATCGAGTGCTTCTTGACGCAGATCGGACATGGGGGACCCCGATGTGGTTGGTGCAAATGAGGTGCCGACAGGGGCACGCAGAAGGGCGGGGATCATAAAAGAAAGCAGGGGGCATGCCCAGCAGATCATGCTGCCGTTAGCCAGATCAGACCAGTTATTTCAGTAACTTACCCCACCTGAAACTACCACTTTAGTTATAGATGCTGCTATGTGGGGCAAAAAGTTGGGCAGGAAATGGGACAGAAAAGGGCGGCAAGTTGGCCTTGCCGCCCTTTTCAGTCAGTGCTGTAGAGCGTACTCAGTTGCCCAGATAGACCGGCAACTGACCCGCCATCGACAGGAAGTGGAACAGCGCGGTCGCCAATCCGAACAGGATCAGCAACCAGACCATCAGCTTGCCGCCGGGGGTGACGAAATGGGGAGTCACTTCTCCCCGCTCGGCCCGCGCCCGGGTACGCAACACCAGCAGTGCCGGGATGATGCAGGTCCAGATGGTGGCGGCGGCACCGGCATAACCGATGGCCAGCAGGAAACCGAACGGGAAGAGCAGCGAAAGCACCAGCGGCGGCAGGAAGGTAACAGCCCAGGTCTTGCTGCGACCGGCGCGGCTGTTGTCGAACTTGAACAGATCCGCCAGATAGTCGAACACCCCGAGCCCGACCCCGATAAAGGAGGAGAGAATCGCCGCCATGGAGAAGCCGTTGATGGCGCTGGCCACCTTCTCCGATTCAATGACCCCTGAAAGCGCGGAGAGCAGCACGCTCACGTCACCTCCCTTGGCAATCACGGGGGCAAAATCCTGACGGGGCAGGTTACCGAAGATCCCCAGCAGCCAGAGCACGTAGAGCGCCAGCGCGATCAGGGTTCCCCCCAGAATGGCCCATCTGGCCTGCTGCTCGTTCTGGTAGTAGGCACGCAGGGAGGCAACCGAGTGATGATAGCCGAACGAGGTGAGCGCCACCGGCAGCATCGCCATGGCATAGGGGGCGTAGCGGTTTTCGCTGCCCGCCAGATCGAGCAGGGTCGGCAGCTTGATATTGCCGAGCAGACCGGCCACACCGAGGGCGAAGCTGAAGATCATGAAGGCGATCAGCACCACCGAGATACGGTCAACGGCGCGGGTCGAGTGCCACACCACCAGCGAGAAGAACGCCACGAACAGCACGGAAGCGAGCTTGCTGTCGATCCCCAGTATCCCCTGCAAAATGGCACCGGAGGAGGTGATATAGGCGTAGAGCAGAATGCCGCCAACAAAGTAGACCGAGAGGTTGTTGAGGAGATTGAGCTTCTCCCCCAGCAGCTCGCGGGTCACGGTATTGAAGGAGACCCGCATGTCGTGGTGCTGGAAGGATTCCAGCAACATCCAGCCGGAGAGGGTCATCATCACCATGGTGACGGTCAGCGCCAGCACCGACCAGAGGGTCCAGGCCCCCGCCCCCGAACTCGGCAGACCGAGCATGCCGGCTCCCACGCAGACGCTGGCGATGATGCAGGCGCCCCCCAAAATTGACGGTTTTTTCTTCATAATCCCTTCTTTATTAATTAGTCACACACCTGAACTGCATAAATAGCAGGGCATGATGCCAGTCTTTGCGGCAAGACGCACACCCATATCGGGCGAAAAACGAAGATTTCACCTCGAACGAGTCTTGCTGACTATGCATAAAATCGGCATAAAAGGCGCCTTGGTAAGGCGCCCCTTGCTGTGGTGTGAACAGCGAAAGTGTGGCAACGGGGACGGTCAGACCGCCCGTTCAATCCATGACGGGGATACCGGCCCTCGCCTCTGCCTCTTTGGCGATCGCCTCGGTCATTCCCTGAAAGATAAAGAGGTGGAACGGCAGCATGGCGAGCCAGTAAGCCAGCCCCCAGGCGCCCTGCGGATGCCAGTGGGCAGTCACCCGGATACGGGTCAGGCCAGACTCCTCCGGCAGGATGTTGAACTCCAGCCGCCCGACGCCGGGGGCTTTCATGTTGAACAGCAGATCGAGCCTGCGCCCCTCATCCACCCCGAGGATCTGCCAGGAGTCGAGCATATCCCCCTTCACGAAGCGATCGGGATTGGTGCGGCCCCGGGTGCGGGCCGGGCCGCCGATCAGGTGATCCATCCATTCGCGTACCACCCACAGCTCGTTCATGTAGAAGTAACGCTTCTCTCCCCCCAGCTGCTGCAACACCTGCCACACCACCTCGGGGGAGGCGAGACAGATCGCCTCGCCGCTGGCAGTGCGATCGTAGAAGCCATATTCGGGATGGCGCCAGCGCAGGCCGAGCGGCGTCTCCTGCCCCTGCTGTTCGGCCCCCAGCTTCTGCTCCAACGCCAGACTCTCCGCCAGTGCTTCGTCAAAGCTGAGCAGGGTCTGCGGCAGCAGGGCCCGCAACGGGCCATCGTCGGCCGGAATATCGTGCTTGAGACCGCCCACCAGCGCCTTGGCCACCGGCTGCGGCACCGAAGTGACAAACTGCAGCCACCAGGCGGAGAGACGCGGGCTCAGAAACGGGATGGGAATAATGGGGCAGCGCTTGCCGATATGGGCGGCGAACTTCTGCAACTGCTGTTGGTAGCTGAGCAGCTCGGGGCCGACCGCATTGAAGATGCGGCCATCCACCTCATCAGCCTCCACCAGCCCGCCCAGATAGTGCAGCAGGTTGGACAGCGCAATCGGCGGCGTGCGCGAGCGCACCCATTTCGGCGTCACCATCATCGGCAGGTTGAACACCAGATCCCGCATCACCTCGAACGCCGCCGAGCCGGGGCCGATGATGATGCCGGCGCGCAGCTCCACCGTCGGCACGCCAGAGTCACGAAACAGCTCGCCACAGTGGCGGCGGGAGTTGAGATGGCGGCTGTTGCACTGCTCGGGCTGGATTGCTCCGAGATAGATGATGCGGCGCACCCCGGCGGCGCGGGCAGCGGCGGCAAAATTCTTCACCCCCTGCTGCTCCAGCCGGTGAAAATCGGCCCCCGCTCCCATGGCATGCACCAGATAGAAGACGGTGTCGATGCCCGCCAGCGCAGGCAGCAGGGTGATGGGCTTGAGGCTGTCGGCGAGGCGAAACTCCACCCCCTCCGGCAAGCGGCAGGGACGGCGCGCCCCGGCAATTACCCTGTACCCCAGGGTTTGCAGGTGGGGCACCAGATAGGAGCCTATGTAGCCCGCAGCCCCCATCACCAGACAATTTCTCATCCTCTCTTCCTCTTCACATGTTGCGCCCTGCGCTTGGGCAAACGGGCTAGCACCCGCATGTCCATCATCCTGCCACGCCGCCACCTTGCAACCTAGTACTAACCACCTCCCTGATTAGTCCGATTTGGTGTTAAGCCTTGTGCACTACCTGGTCGATAACTGACCAGATGTATAGCGCCGAGGGCGAACGTATGCGCATCGATCACTACGACCTCCAGGGGGAGGTGCAATACCGGCAACAACAGGCCCAGAGCCGCAAGGTGCGCAACCTCGGGCCCGTGCCACCCGCCGTCAATCAACCAGAAGGCAACAACGCGGCAGCGGCAGGCGAACGCCGCAGCACCCTGACCCTCGCCAGCGCCCTGACGCTGCAAGCCGCGAGGCAATCGGCCGCCAGCCAGCAAGCGACAACGCCTCCCGCCCCGCCTGCAGCGGAAGTCGGCAAAGAGCAGGATGGTATTCCCGACGATGGGCTGGATAACCGCCAGCGGCTGATCAAGCTGATGATTGAGGCGATGCTGGGCCACGAAATCGAGCTGCCCAAGCCGATCAAACCCTCCGAAGAGGGGAGTGAAGGGGTGACCCAAGGAGACGCCGCTGCTCAGGCCGCCGAGCCGGATCAACTGGTGGAGGTGACGGACACCCTGCTGCAACAGGAGCAACTCAACGTGGTGGCGTCAGCCAGCGTAGCGACTCGGGATGGTCAGACTATTCAGCTCGATCTCGGCTTTGTGCTCGACTGGCGTCAGCTGGAGGTGAACCAGCGGCGCACCACCCTCAATGCCCTCAAGGATCCGCTGGTACTCAGTCTGGATGGCAAGATCGCCGATCTGACCGAGGCGAGGGTCAGTTTCGATATCGATCAGGATGGCAAAGAGGATAGCCTGCCGGGCTTGAGTGAAGGCAGCGGCTTCGTGGCGCTGGATCGCAATGGCAACGGCACCATAGACGATGGCGGCGAACTGTTTGGTGCCCGCTCCGGCAATGGCTTCGGCGAGCTGGCGACCCTCGACGAGGATGGCAACGGGGTGCTGGACGAGCGGGATAGCCAGTTTTCAGCGCTGCAGTTCTGGCATCCGGAACACGCCCCCATCGCGCTGGTGGAGCTGGGGATCGGCGCCATCCTGCTGCACCCTCTCGACACCCCCTTCACTCATCTGGGGGAGAGCGGCACTCAGGGAGTGCTGCGCCAATCCGGCCTCTACCTCACCGAACAGGGTAAGGGGGGCTGGGTACAGCAGATCGATCTGCGGGTCTGAGCACTAAAACGGAATCATCCGCCGGTCGCTGACGATAACTGCCAGCGACCAGCCCCAGCGCCATCAACTCAGCTCGGTGGGGTCGATATCCAGACTCCAGCGCACCTTTTTGGTCTCCGGCCAGCCTTCCAGCTCCTTCACCGCCCAATCCAGCAGTTGCGCGAGCGGCGCCCGGTTTGGCCCCTGCACCAGCAACTGCATGCGGAACTTGCCCGCCTTGCGCTCCATAAAACCGCTGATGGGCCCCAGCACCTGCAGATGGGGATAGTGGGCGCTGCGCAGGGTCTCGGCGAGACGGGTGAGGAACAGCTGAACTTCGTCGCGGCCATTGGCCTCGGCGCGAAACAGCCCCTGATAACTGAATGGCGGCAGCCCCAGCAGACGGCGCTCCTTCAGCGCCGTGTCAGCGAAGTGGCCGTAACCGTTCTGGGTCAGATCCTGCAGCAGGGCGTGTTCCGGATGATGGCTCTGCAACACCACCAGCCCGGGCTTGCTGGCGCGACCGGCACGGCCCGCCACCTGAGTGTAGAGCTGGGCCAGCTTCTCGGCGGCGCGAAAATCGGCGCTGAACAGGGCGCCATCCACATCCAGCAGGCCCACTAGCGTCACATCCGGGAAGTGGTGGCCCTTGGCCAGCATCTGGGTGCCGATCAGGATCTTGTACTTGCCCGCCTTGATGTCACCGAGATGGGTCTCCAGCTCCCCCTTGCGGCGGGTGTTGTCCCGGTCGATGCGCACCACCGGGTATTGCGGGAAAACCGTGGTGAGCAGCTGCTCCAACTGTTCGGTGCCGACCCCGGATCCGATCAGTTCGTTGCTGCCACACTCGGGGCAGTGATGGGGCAGCGGGCGTACGCTGTCACAGTGGTGGCAGTGCAGCCGTCGTCCGGCCTGATGCCAGGTGTACCAGGCATCGCAACGCTCGCAGGCGGCACTCCAGCCACATTGGTGGCAAATCAGAGCCGGGGCATAGCCACGACGGTTGAGAAACAGCATCACCTGATTACCCGCCGCCAGATGTTCCGCCATCAGCTGCTCCAGCTGGGGGGAGAGTCCTGCCTGCAACCGCACGTTCTTGATATCCAGGATCACCTGACGGGCAGTCTGGGCGTTACCGGCACGCCGAGTCAGGCTGAGGTGGTGATACTTGCCAGTGCGGGCGTTGTGCAGCGTCTCCAGCGACGGAGTGGCCGAGCCAAGCAGGATGGGGATACCGGCGCGATGGGCCCGCATCACCGCCAGATCCCGGGCGTGGTAGCGAAAACCGTCTTGCTGCTTGAAGGAGCCATCGTGCTCCTCGTCGATGATGATGATGCCGAGGTTGTGAAACGGGGTGAACACCGCGGAGCGGGTGCCGATCAGGATGGCGGCGCCACCATCACGACAGGCCAGCCAGGCATCGAGCCGCTCCCGGTCGTTCATGGCGGAGTTCATCGCCACCACTGGCACGTTGAAGCGGCGGCGGAAGCGGTTGATGGTCTGCGGGGTGAGGCCGATCTCCGGCACCATCACCAGCGCCTGCTTGCCCGCCTTGAGCAACGGCTCGAGGATGCTCAGGTAGACCTCGGTCTTGCCGGAGCCGGTGATGCCATCGAGCAGGAAAGCACCGAACTTGTCGCTCTGGCTGGTAACGGCGGAGACAGCCAGCGCCTGCTCGCCGTTGAGGCGCAGCCCCTCCCCCGGTTCAAAGCGGGCGGCCCAGTCGCCGTCGTGGCTCGGCTCCAGCGAGCGCCTCTCCAGCAAGCCTTTCTTCTCCAGCGCAGTGAGTGCGGCGCTCTGGATCTCCTCCTGCTTGAGGGCGGAAGGGGTCTGCGGCCCCTTGCGCAGCAGGGCGAGCGCCTGCTGCTGCTTGGCCGCCCGCTTGAGCTCGTTAAGGCCGATGGCCATCCCCGCCTCGGTGGCAAACCAGAACTCCAGCTCGCGATAGGCGGCAGGCTCCCCCTTGCGCACCAGCACCGGCAGGGCATGAGGCAACACCTCCCCCAGCGGATGCTGGTAATAGCTGGCGCTCCAGTTCATCAGCGCCAGAATATCCGGCCCCAGCACCGGCGTCGCATCGAGTACCCGCTTGATGGGCTTGAGCTTGTTGCGTGGCACCTGGCTGTCGGCCGGATGCTCCACCACCAGCCCGACCAGGGTCTGGGGGCCGAAAGGGATCTCGACCCGGCAACCGGGGGCAGGTAACGGCAGGGGAGAGAGATAGTCGAAGTGACGGCGTAACGGTACCGGGACAGCGACACGAACCAGATCCAGCGTTTGGGAAGAATTCACCAGGGGTTGCCTATTTTTTCTGCGAAGCCACTTGCCTGATCTCAGGCATTTCCTATATTATTCGCAGCCTTTGAAACTGTGTTCAACAATCGTGTGGTGTCCGACGAGAGATCGGATGGCGACACGGCCTATTAATTGAGGTTGTCCATGAAAGCTGGTATCCATCCTGACTACGTAGCCATCACCGCCAAGTGCTCTTGCGGTAACGTCATCAACACTTTCTCTACCATCGGTAAAGATCTGAACCTGGACGTGTGCTCCGAGTGCCACCCGTTCTACACCGGCAAGCAGAAAGAAGTTTCTAGCGGCGGCCGCGTAGACAAGTTCAACAAGCGTTTCGGTGCGATGACCACCAAGAAGTAATTTTACTTCTGAAGAATTCTGAAAAAGGCGCCCATCGGGCGCCTTTTTTACGATCCCTGTTTTTCTTCCTTCACGTTCCCGCAGCCAGATGCATTCACACCTACTGGCCAAATCCTCTGGAACGACGCAAATAGACATACCCCTCACCCGGGCTGCCCCAACGCGACCGCCCTTCGTTGTCATAGGCTCGATCCAGCAATCTGACGCTATCGGGGCCAATCCAGATATGCTGCACCAGAGTACTGGCACCACCAAAATCGGTGGAGCAGTGGCCCACCCGGGTGTGACCGGCATACTCGCCGGACGGGGTGCGGGTCAGCCAGATCTCGCAACCGTGGCGCAAGGAGAGCTGCTGCGGGGTCAGGCTGTCGAGCAGGGAGGGATCGTGCCAGGCGCCGGCAAAATCGGTGGCCCGGGGCATGGTCAGTTCGGCCATCAGGATCCGTCCATCAGGGGCGGGGGAGAAACGGTAGATACGCTGGCGAAACGGGCGGATGGAGCGCAGGCTCAGGTACTGTTCGGCATAGACCCAGCGATAGCCCTGATAGCCGGGCCAGATCTCCATCAGCCGCAGCTCGGCACTGGTAAAGCGGCTGTCGTAACTGGCCTGCTCCCGGCTCGTAAAGGCCCCGTTGAACCAGCTGAGCAGCGGCTCCATGCCTGGCTTGAGTGGGGTGGCCTGGGGTGCCGGGCCTGCCAGCACCAGACAGGTGCAGAACAGCCCGAATACGGCCACCAGCAACTTTGCCATCGAATCCTTCCGAATCATCATAGTGGCGGCGATTATATGAGCGAATGCCCCCAATAACAGCCATTACGATCAAATCATTGCCACTCTGATGTGAAAACCTCGCAAAGATGTCAGTCCGGTCACTAAACCCGGTATTTCGCCACCGCCTGATTCAACAGTTGCGCCTGCTTGTTGAGCCCATCACTGGATTTGGCATTTTCCTCCGCCATGGTGCTGGACTCCTGGGCAATGTCGCGGATGTTGTTGACGTTGCGGTTCACCTCGTTGGCCACCAGACTCTGCTGTTCGATGGCCGCCGCGATCTGGGTGCTCATATCCATGATGTGAGTGACATCCTGGGTGATCTGTCCCAACAGCTCCCCTGCGGTGCTGGCCTGCTCCGAGCTGCGGTTGCCCTGCTCGCGGCAGGTCGCCATCATCTCGACGATGCTGCCGGTCTGCTTTTGCAAGGAGCTGATGATGCCGGCGATCTCCTGGGTCGATTTCTGGGTGCGTATGGCGAGGCTGCGTACTTCGTCGGCCACTACCGCAAAGCCACGACCCTGATCCCCCGCACGGGCCGCCTCGATGGCCGCATTGAGCGCCAGCAGATTGGTCTGCTCGGCAATCCCCCTGATCACATCCAGCACCGAGCCGATGGTCTCGCTCTCTTTTTGCAGTTGTCCCACCTCCCTGGACGAGCTTTCCAGATTGCCCGCCAGCGAGCGGATCTGGCTGACCGTATTTTCAACCGCGGTGCGCCCCTCCATCGCCTTGTTGTTGGTGGTCTGGGCATTGTTGGCGGCCTGTTCGGTATTGCGGGCGATCTCTTCGATGGTGGATCCCATCTCGGTGGAGGCGGTCGCCACCATGTCGGTCTCCTGCAACTGGCGCGCCGCCCCCTCGCTGGTGCGCTGGACGTTGGCCGAGAGGTGATCGGCTGCCTCCGTCAGGGTATGAACACTCTGCTTCACATCGCCGATCAGGGTGCGGAACCCGCCCAGCATCACGTCCAGATTACCCGCCAGCTGGGCCATTTCATCAGCCCCTTTCAACTCGATTTTCAGCCGCAGGTCATTATCCTGACGAATGCGATTGACCGTCTCGTTCACCTGGGTGATGGGGCGGTCGATGCTGCGGCCGAGCAGCACACTCATGATGCCGATCAGCACGATAATCACCCCGCCACAGACCAGCATCAGGCTGTTGAGGCGAGCGGTCTGCCGCTCCAGTTCATCGACAATGTGCTGGTCAACGGTCGCAAACCCCTGCTCGGTTTGATGCACCAGATCCCGCATCTGGTTGCGCAGCCCCTCACCCTCTTTCAGACCCAGCACCTGCATCCCCTGCACCAGGGCGACAAAGTCCTGCCGGTATTGCTTGCTGGCCTGCTCCAGCTTGCCGCGATCCGCCTCCGGCAAAGCGGCAAGGCTATCCTGAAAGCTCTTGTGCAAGGTCTCGAAGCGATCCAGATACTGGATGTCGGAGCGCAACATGAAGTCCTTCTCCGCCCGCCTCAGCTGCAACATGGTGATGAGCAGCCCCTGCTGATCCAGCTGCTTGAGGCCATCTTCCACCTCATGCACTGCGGCCCGCAATTTGCCATAGAGACCATCTTCCGGCCCCAGCCCTATCTTCTGCTGCTGAGCGACCAGGGCGCTGAAGGCGCTGCCATAGGCCCCCATCTGCTGATCCAGCCGGGTCAGCTCACCATGCACCACGCTGATATTGTCATCGGCACTCAGAGTGCGGTTGAGCGCATGGAAACTCGCCAGCACTTTATTGAACTGATCGACGAAGGTCATCTCCTTGCGGATCACAAAATCCTTCTCGGCACGCCGCAGATTGAGCATGGCGATCTCCAACTGATCCACATTGCGCTGGGCATCGGCCAGATGGCGACTGACCTGACTGGAGTAGAGAAACAGGCCGCTCAGTACCAACATGGCAATCGCCACCAGCACGGTATTCAGGATCAATTTATGACGTATCAGCACGATGGACCTCTCGCAAACCAGGCAATGGACTGCATTGAGCTTATGCAGAAAAGCGGCGACGGGTGATCTGTGCAAGGAATATTCATTGAAATGCCACACCCACTCCTTATACTGGTTGCACCTGTTTCCAGCCGTGGATTTGACACTATGGAATACAACACTTCAGAATTGTGCGACATCTATCAGGACATGGTGGATGTACTCGAACCCATGCTCTGCTCCTTCGGCGGCCGCGCCTCTTTCGGCGGCGTCATCACCACAGTCAAATGCTTCGAATCGAATGGCCTGATCCGTGAACTCGTCAAAGAGAACGGACTGGGGCGCGTCTTGCTGATCGATGGCGGTGGCTCCATGCGCCGTGCCCTGATCGATAGCGACATCGCCACGACAGCGGCCGAGAACGATTGGGAAGGGATTGTCTGCTACGGTTGCGTCCGCGAGGTCGATATTCTGGAAGATCTGGATATCGGCATTCAGGCGCTGGCAGCCATTCCGGTCGGTGCCGACAGCAAGGATGTAGGGGAGACTGATCTGCCGGTCAACTTCGGTGGCGTGACTTTCCTGCCTGACGACCACCTCTACGCCGATACCACAGGGGTGATCCTCTCCCCCGAGGCACTCGATATCGAGTAAGCCACAAACAGAGTGACGACGGGAGCCTTGGCTCCCGTTTTTTATGGCTGCAATTTGCTGAAAAAAGACAAAAAAAGAGGGCCAGATAAACTGGCCCTTAACTGGAAGCAATGTGAGCAATGTCGTGCCTTCACAAGAAGTCCATCACGTTGGAACGAATGAAGTCTTTCCCGGAAAACAAGTTAACAATAATCATTCTCATTTAACTAGGCAAGCCCTATTTGCAGAAAGTGCAAAAAAATTGACCACCGCGAAGGGTGGTCAATTTCATCAGGCTTGTCGGGTAGCCGTCTGCAGGCTGGATAATCCGGCCTCGCCCACCAGCTTGCGGCTGAGGTAGCGCAGCAAGACACCGTAGAGCGGCACGAACAAACCAAGGCTTATCAGTAACTTGAATACGTAATCGACGGTTGCGATCTCGACCCAGTGCTCTGCCATGAAAGGATCTGTGGTGCGCCAGAAGGCCACACTGAAGAAGGCGATGGTATCGACCAGATTACCGAACAGGGTGGATGCCGCCGGGGCAACCCACCAGGCTTTCATCAGTCGCAGTCGGTTGAACACCACCACATCCATGAACTGACCCACCAGATAGGCCATAAAACTGGCCAGCGCGATGCGTGCCACAAACAGATTGAATTCGGCCAGATTGCCAACACCCTGGAAGCTCCCTTCGAAGAAGAGCACGGAGAGCGCATAGGAGACCGCCAGCGCAGGCAGCATCACGGTCTGGATAATCTTGCGCGCCAGACCGGCACCGAAGATCCGCACCGTCAGGTCAGTCGCCAGGAAGATAAACGGGAAGCTGAACGCACCCCAGGTGGTATGGAAGCCAAACACGGTGATCGGCAGCTGCACCAGATAGTTGCTGCTGGCAATAATCAGGATGTGGAACAACGACAGGCGAACAAGCGCCGTTTGGTACTGCGCAGGGGTCAGATTCATCTTGTGACCTTTTTGGTTAATGGGGTTAGGGAACCCATACCGCCACCATTGGCGATAATCGAGGGGCGAGATTATACGCCCCCAAATCGATAGTTCAATCTTTATGCGATGATACGCGCCCGGATTGACTAGCCGCAGAGCAGGCCTCGCGGGCGAGCGTTACTCCTTGTGTTGCCTGGCGAGCCAGAGCAACACCTCCCGATCCGCCGGGCGTACCGCCTCCAGCCAGCAACCGCTGTAGTGTTCATACTCCAGCCGGAACTGGCTCCCTTCAAACGCCAGCAGCCAGCTGTGGCGGTCGGCGCCCACATCTTGCTCGAACGGCAGCAACTCCCACTCTTGCAGCAAGGCCTGCGCCAACACCGGAAACGTGTCCCAGTCGAGCGCCGGGCAATCCAGCGTCACCACGCCAGCTTCGTTATCTACCTGCTTGATCTGCCAACTCATTCCCTGTCTCTCAGCTGCTGCAGGAGAGCTCGCCACCGCAATACCATGCTGGCGCAGGAGTAGCGAGATCCTCATATTCGGGTTGTTCATCATAGGGACGCTGCAGGGCGGCGAACAGCCGCTCGAACGGCTGCATATCCCCTGCCTCGGCGGCATCTATCGCCTGCTGGGCCAGCGCATTGCGCAGTACATACTTGGGATTGATGCCATCCATCCGCGCCTTGCGCACGGCATCCTTGCTTCCTTCGCTCACCAGCCGCGTCCGATAGCGTTCCAGCCACGCCTGCCAACCCCGCGGATCAGGCAACAGCGCCAGCAGAGACGCGGGCCAGGCTCCCTCTTGCGTCACCTCACCGAGACGCCGCAGGAACAGGTGGTAATCCACCTTGTTAGCCGCCAGCAGCCGGAACAGCTCGCGGAACAGCGCAGGGTCATCCTCCTCCCACACCGCCAGCCCGAGTTTGGCCCGCATCAGTTCGGAGTAGTGCAGCATCAGCTGCTGTTCGTACTGGGCCAACGCCCCAGCCAGCGCATCACCGTCTACATGGCCAGCCAGCGCCTGCGCCAGCTTTTGTAGATTCCAGTAACCGACCGCAGGCTGCTGATCCAACGCGTAACGACCCGCCGGATCCGAGTGATTGCAGACAAAATCGGGCATGTAGGCATCGATAAAGCCGTAGGGGCCGTAATCCAGCGTCAGGCCGAGCAGCGACATGTTATCGGTGTTCATCACCCCGTGACAGAAGCCCGCCGCCTGCCATTTGGCAATCAGCCGCGCGGTGCGGCGCACCACCTCGGAAAACAGTTCGACGCCACTCTCCAGCTCGGGGAAGTGGTGGCGCAGCAGATACTCGATGAGCGGCGGGATCTTCTCCCCCTGCCCGCTCCAGGCGAAATACTCGATATGACCAAAGCGCAGATGGCTGGGGGCGGTTCGCAGCACGGTCGCCCCGGTCTCCACCTGTTCGCGGTAAACGGGCTCCTGACTCCCCACCAATACCAGCGCCCGGGTGGTCGGGATGCCAAGGGCATGGAGTGCTTCGGAGGCGAGATATTCGCGGATGCTGGAGCGCAATACGGCACGGCCATCGCCAAAACGGGAGAACGGCGTCTTTCCTGCCCCCTTCAGATGGAGATCCCAGCGGCTGCCATCGGGCGCCAGCTGCTCACCCAATAGCAGCGCCCGACCATCCCCGAGCCTAGGGCTATAACCCCCGAACTGATGACCTGCATAGACCTGCGCCACCGGCTGCATGCCGGGCAGCCGTTTTCCCTCGCCACAACAGGCGATCCAGTCAGCCTCGCTGACGCCTCCCAGCCCCAACTCGGCCAACAAAGCCCGGTTGAGATGAAGCAACCGGGGTTGCTGTAGCGGCTGGGGAACCACAGACTCACAAGCCCAGGGCAACTCGGTCGCAAAAGTGTTGATCAGCTTCATGGTTGTGCCATTCGTCCCTGCGTATGCTCGTGTCACTCTTTATACTGCCGTCAGCCACGCTTGTGCTCACTGGCAACCATCATTTTTCAATTCAAGGAGAGGAAGATGCAAAAATGGGTATATGCCCTGCCCTTGCTGGCACTGGCGTGGGGTCATCAGGCCAAGGCTGCCGATATCGAAGCCGGCAAAGCCAAAGCAGCGGTCTGTGCCGCCTGTCACGGCGTGGAAGGTAAGGCGATGATCCCCAACTATCCCCATCTGGCGGGTCAGAATGCCGCCTATCTGGTGAAACAGTTGAAAGCGTTCAAGGATGGCTCTCGCAAAGAGCCCTTGATGGACCCCTTCATGGCGCCGCTGACCGAGGCAGATATCGACAATCTGGCCGCCTTCTACGCCAGCCTGAAATAACCTCGCGTCTGATTCGCACTCATCCAGGGCCGCATCTGCTGTGGTCGATTACGCTTCGCTAATCGACCCTACCGGCGGCAGTAGTCGATGATAAGGTCCATAAAGGCTTCGCCGAAGCGTTCCAGCTTGCGGTGACCGACGCCGTTGATGGCCAGCATCTCGTCTTCGGTCATCGGCATCGCCGCTGACCCCATCTCCACCCGAGTTGCTATCTATCTGCGGCAGTAGTCGATGATAAGGTCCATAAAGGCTTCGCCGAAGCGTTCCAGCTTGCGGTGGCCGACACCGTTGATAGCCAGCATCTCGTCTTCGGTCATCGGCATCAGCTGAGCCATCTCCACCAGGGTCGCATCGTTGAACACTACGTAGGGCGGCACCTCTTCATCCTCGGCGATCTGCTTGCGCAGGCCGCGCAGCTCCTTGAACAGCCGCTTGTCGTAGTTGGCGTTGTCGAGCAGGCCATTGCGCTTCTCTTTGCGGCTGGAGATAGGCTGCAGGCGGGGCACCGCCAACTCCAGCTTCACCTCGCCACGCAGCACGGGGCGGGCCGCTTCGGTCAGCTGCAGCACCAGATTGCGGGTGATGTTCTGGGTCAGCAGCCCCTTGTGGATCAGCTGGCGGATCACGCTCATCCAGTATTCGTGGCTCTGATCCTTGCCGATGCCATAGGTCGAGAGCTTGTCGTGGCCGTGATCCTTGATGCGCTGGTTGAGCGAGCCGCGCAGCACCTCCACCACATAGCCCACCCCGAAATTCTGCCCCACCCGCCAGACGCAGGAGAGCGCCTTCTGGGCATCTTCGGTACCGTCATAGCTCTTGGGCGGATCCAGGCAGATATCGCAGTTGCCACACGGCTTGTCGTTGTACTCGCCGAAGTAGTTGAGCAGCACCTGACGGCGGCAGGTCTGCGCCTCGGCAAAGGCCGCCATCACGTTGAGCTTGTACTGCTCCACCTGCAACTGCTGGGGATTCTCGATGTTGTCGAGCAGACGGCGCACCCGGCCGATATCGGCGGGATCGTAAAGCAGCAGCGCCTCGGCGGGAGTGCCATCACGACCGGCGCGACCGGTCTCCTGATAGTAGGATTCGATGTTCTTTGGAATGTCGTAGTGCACCACGAAGCGCACGTTAGGCTTGTCGATGCCCATGCCGAACGCCACCGTCGCCACCACGATCTCGACATCATCCTTGAGGAAGGCATCCTGGGTCTGCTGGCGCTGCTCGAGCGGCAGCCCCGCATGATAGGGCGCCGCCTTGCAGCCGTGGCGGGATAGCCGCTCGGCCACTTCCTCCACCCGGTTGCGACTGGAGCAGTAGACAATGCCGCAGTTGCCTTTCTGGCTCTGCACGTAACGCAGCAACTGCTCCGCCGCCTTGAACTTCTCCACCAGGCTGTAGCGGATATTGGGTCTGTCAAAGCTGGCGGTGTGGATAAAGGGATCGTTGAGTTCCAACCGGTGCAGCATGTCGCTGCGGGTCGCCTCGTCGGCGGTGGCGGTCAGCGCCACCACAGGCACCTGCGGGAACCACTGCTTGAGTCGCCCCAGCGCCGCATACTCAGGCCGGAAGTCGTGGCCCCACTGGGAAACGCAGTGCGCCTCGTCGATGGCGAACAGCCCGAGCGGCAGCTCGGCCAGCCGGTCCATGAACTCGTGCTGCAGCAAGCGCTCGGGGGAGACATAGACCAGCTTGATCTCGCCGCGACGCATGGCGGCGAAGTTCTGGATCATCTCCTCCCGGCTCAGGGCCGAGTTGATGTAGACCGCCGCCACACCGTTGGCGCGCAAACTGTCGACCTGATCCTTCATCAGCGAAATAAGGGGGGAAACCACCACCCCGAGCCCGGGCCGCAGCAGTGCCGGGATCTGGTAGCAAAGCGACTTGCCGCCGCCAGTGGGTTTGAGCACCAGCGCATCGCGCCCCGCGACGATCTGCTCGATGATCTCGAGCTGACCCGGCCGAAACTGCTGATAGCCGAAGACCGCCTGCAGCAGGGCAAGCGGACTCTCTGGCTGAGGATCTGGCAGGGTTTCGGCAATCGCGGTCATGGGCTCTCCTTTGGGGTCGCCATTCTAAAGCAGCCGCCGCCCACAATAAACCTGCCATTGCGACTGTTAAGGAACTGTTGCAGACTGGCTGGAGTTTTTACTCGGCTTTGATGACAAGGATTGGGATCAGAGAATGAAACAGATGCTCAAGAAGATGGCGCTCAGTGGCATTGCCAACCTGTTTGCCGAGAAGATGCCGTTCAACAAGCTGATCGGCATGCAGGTAACCCACTACGACTTCGACAAGGTGGAACTGCGCATCAAGATGGACGAGAAGCTGATCGGCAACCCTTTCCACAACATCCTGCACGGCGGCGTCACCGCCACGCTGCTCGATGTAGCGGGCGGCATGATTGTCGCCGCCTCCTGCATCGACGAGCTGGAGGAGTTCTCCCCCAGCTATCTCAAGGAGCGCTTCGCTCGCCTCGGCACCATCGATCTGCGGGTGGATTACCTGCGCCCGGGGCGCGGCAACGAGTTTATCGCCACCGCCCACATCATCCGCGCTGGCAGCAAGGTCGCCGTCGCCCGGATGGAGCTGCACAACGAAGAGGGCACTCACATTGCATTCGGGACCGGCACCTATCTGGTGGGTTGAACCAAGTTAGTGCATAAAAACCACGCTGCTAATCCACTTTTAATCATTAGATTCCTTACCCCCTCTGGCCGAACAAGGTCCATACTGATAGTCGGAATTGTGTGCAGAGGGAGGATTGCAGGCGATGAGTGCGAAACTGGCCATCAAACCATCCAGAGCCTTGTTGACACAGCTCGAGTCCATGCTCGACGAGGTGCAGACACCCGAGTGTCGCCACTGGTTGGAACAGGAGCTTGAGGGGTATTCTCTCTCCTCACCCCTGCCTTGGTATCGCATCGTTCCCTGTCGGCAACGCGGTCACTTTCTGGATCTGAAAACGGGAAAATATTTGACCTGTCACATCAACAGTCAAACGCTATGCCAACGCGATCTGGCCCAAATTCAGTTCATTTACGCCCGTGAACCCGCCGCCCACTATTTGCTGCAACGCAATTCCGGTATTGAACCCTGGCCAGAGCAGCTGCTGGAAGATTATCAGGAGCAGTTGATCCCAGGCCATTTATGCCTGCAAGCCTGGCATGAGCCCGTGATTTCATTACGTGCACAACTGATGGAGGGAATAGAACATTTCATTAGTGAGTACCCCAAGCACGCGGCCTTGCTGCCTCAACACAGTTTCAAGGCTTTGCGGCATCAGCACTGGCATATCTGAGTAAGCGCCTGGCGCGCAAGGAGGGCACCATAGACAAGACCCATAGTGAGATTGCCACAATCTAGAGTGCCGGAGTCAGAATAGACTCCACCAATGGGCCACCAAGCGGTGGCCCTTTTAATTTCCGCAGTCGCCTCACTATCGACAGTCCCGCTCACCATACACACCACCTGCTTATACCCAATCTTTACCCGCCCTTCCCATATTCCACCGACTTATCGCCCCTCTATCCCCTCCCGACCGGAATAAAAGTGGGTTGCCATCACAAGCCGAAAACGGATAGCGGATAGCGGATAGCGGATAGCGGATAGCGGATAGCGGATAGCGGATAGCGGATAGCGGATAGCGGATAGCGG
>NZ_JAPDBM010000004.1:47068-114571 GCF_027705265.1 Aeromonas sp. QDB11
GCGGATAGCGGATAGCGGATAGCGGATAGCGGATAGCGGATAGCGGATAGCGGATAGCGGATAGCGGATAGCGGATAGGCAAATATGGCGCCGCGCGCCGTGAATCCGCAACACAAACAGGCAATCATAGCTCGTAGAGCCTTGGCCTATCGGCAGGTCGGCAGGTCGGCAGGTCGGCAGGTCGGCAGGTCGGCAGGTCGGCAGGTCGGCAGGTCGGCAGGTCGGCAGAGAAAAGAGCAACCCGCGGCGGAAAGCCAATGCAAAAAGGCCGCTCAATTGAGCGGCCTTTTCAAATTTGGTCGGTGTGAGAGGATTCGAACCTCCGACCCCTTCGTCCCGAACGAAGTGCGCTACCAAGCTGCGCTACACACCGATGTCTGCGGGACGGGAATTTACCGAAAGCCCAGACCCGACACAAGCCTTTTTTGCATTTGGCAGGAAAAAAAGTGCTGTTCGCTCAACTATTCAGCACTCTTTTCATCCGTTTACCGGGCTGCAGCCAGCTGGTGACATTCCGGTAACCGGCCGTCAGGCCAGGCGCAGGGAGGCTGGCCCCAGCAGACGGCGCTGCCAGTCAGCCACAGTGCCATGCTCCAGCCAGTCGGCTGCATGCTGGCGCCAGTTGGGGGAGAGAGCAGGATTCTCCAGCAACATTAGTAGATCCGCTTCATTGCGCACCTGATTGAACAGGATATCCGCCGTGCGCTTCACCGTCAGTTCGGGATAGGGTCTGTCTACCAGCTCCATGGCCGTGTCAGGCGCGATCATGCCCTCCTCCAGCACCCGCAGCAGCCAGCCACAACGGCCATTCAGTTGCATCACCTGCGACATCTGGCCATAGCCAAAGCGCTGGTTGAGCTTGAAACAGGGGGATCTTGGCTGACTTATCTGGATCAGCGCCTCGCCGAGTCGATAGACATCGCCAATGCAGGCTTGCGCCTCGATCAACCCGAGACCAGAGAGGTTCTCGCCAAAGGCGGCAGGTTGCCAGGGTGAACGTGGCGCAGGCAAGCCCAGCGCGGTTTGCCAGGTCTGCCACCAGAGATAGTGATCGGCCGGATAGTAGTGAAGCGCCCGATCCGGGCCACCGTGGTGGCGCAGGTCACACTGTTCATCCCCTTCCAGACCGGCAAAGGTACAGCGAACTGGTGCAGAGATCGGTTGCTTGTGAATGGCGCTGGTGAGACCGGGCACCAGCTCGGTGCCACGACCGCTAAAAAGGGAGATCCGCATTCTCATCCTCCGGGTTGACGAGAGAGTGCGGATCTTAACACGAGGTCAGGCAACCGCCTGCATCTGGGTGGTCATGGCGATCTCGGCACGGCGGCGCTTCTCCGCCCTGGCCATCAGATACCAGCTGCCGAAGGTAAAGAGCGATACCGACAACAGGATCAGGCTGGCCACCGCGTTGATCTCGGGTTTCACCCCGAGCCGTACCGCCGAGAAGACCTCCATCGGCAAGGTAGTGGAGCCCGGGCCGGAGACGAAGCTAGCCAGCACCAGATCATCCAGCGACAGGGCGAACGACATCATGCCGCCTGCCGCCAGCGAGGGGGCGATCATCGGGATAGTGATCAGGAAGAACACCTTCCACGGCTTGGCGCCGAGATCCATTGCCGCCTCCTCGATGGAGAGATCCAGCTCCCGCAACCGCGCCGACACCACGATCGCCACGTAGGCGGTACAGAAGGTGGTGTGGGCGATCCAGATGGTCAGCATGCCCCGCTCGGCGGGCCAGCCCACCAGCTGGGCCATCGCCACGAATAGCAGCAGCAGCGACAGACCGGTGATCACCTCGGGCATCACCAGCGGCGCCGTCACCATGCCACCGAACAGGGTGCGACCACGGAAGTGGGGAATACGGGTCAGCACGAAGGCCGCCACCGTCCCCAGCGCCACCGCGGCGATCGCGGTGTAGAAGGCGATCTCCAGCGAGCGGAACACAGACCCGATCAGCTGCTTGTTGTCGAGCAGGCCGAAGTACCACTTGAGCGACCAGCCACCCCACACCGTCACCAGCTTGGAGGCGTTGAAGGAGTAGATCACCATGATGATCATGGGCAGGTAGATAAACAGCAGCCCCAGCCAGAGCATCAGTTTGGCAAAACCGAAACGCTTCATCATGCCTTGCCCTCCAGCTCTTTGGCCTGGTTACGGTTGAAGAGGATGATCGGAATAATCAGCACCGCCAGCATCACTACCGCCAGCGCAGAGGCAACCGGCCAGTCGCGGTTGTTGAAGAACTCCTGCCACAGCACCTTACCGATCATCAGGGTCTCCGGGCCGCCCAGCATTTCCGGAATAACGAACTCCCCCACCACCGGAATAAACACCAGCATGCAGCCGGCGATAATGCCGTTTTTGGAGAGCGGCACCGTGATCTGCCAGAAGCGGGTCAGGTTGCGGGCCCCCAGGTCAGAAGCAGCCTCCAGCAGGCTCTGGTCATGCTTGACCAGATTGGCGTAGAGCGGCAGCACCATGAAGGGCAGATAGGAGTAAACGATGCCGATATAGACCGCCAGGTTGGTGTTGAGGATCTGCAGCGGCTCGTCGATCACCCCGATCCCCAGCAAGACGCTGTTGAGCAGGCCGTTGTTACTGAGGATCCCCATCCATGCATAGACCCGGATCAGAATGGCGGTCCAGGTCGGCATCATGATCAGCAGCAGCAGAACGGTCTGGGTCTCCTTGTTGGCCCGGGCGATGGAGTAGGCCATCGGATAGCCAATCAGCAGGCAGAGCAAAGTGCTGACGAAGGCCATCTTGAGGGAGCCCAGATAGGCAGCGATATAGAGCTCATCCTCCTGCAGCAGCAAGTAGTTGCCCATGTTGAGCAGGATGGTGAGCTGATTGTCGGCCCAGCTCACCACATCGGTGTAGGGCGGGATCGCCACATCCGCTTCCG
Source organism: Aeromonas sp. QDB11 (assembly GCF_027705265.1). Taxonomy (NCBI): domain Bacteria; kingdom Pseudomonadati; phylum Pseudomonadota; class Gammaproteobacteria; order Aeromonadales; family Aeromonadaceae; genus Aeromonas; species Aeromonas sp. QDB11. The sequence continues at coordinate 49,974 of NZ_JAPDBM010000004.1, forward strand.
CAAAACTGATCTTCACCACGATGACAAAGGGCAGCAGGAAGAAGAGGAACAGCCAGAAGAAGGGGATGCCGATCACCAGTCGGCGCCCCCCGACCCGCTTCAGTCGTTGCAAGAACTTCATGATTGCAGCACCACGCCGCTGTCATCTTCCCAGTAGAGGAACACCTGGTCATCCCAGGTTGGCCGCTTGCCGTGGCGTTCGGCATTGGCGATGAAAGCCTGAACGATTTTGCCCGAGGGCAGCTGGATGTGATAAACCGAGTGACCGCCCAGATAAGCGATGTCATAGACCTCACCCTTGGTCCAGTTGAAGTCCGGGTGCTCGATCTCCTCCGGTTTTTGCAGACTCATCAGCAGTTTTTCCGGCCGCAGGGCGTAGGTCACCTTCTTGTTCTCGGCGCGGGAGCTGATACCGTGGCCCACATAGATGGGCTGTTCCAGATCGGCGCAGGCGATGGTGGCGTGGTCCTGCTCATCCTCCACCAGCAGGCCGTCAAACAGGTTGACGTTGCCGATGAACTCGCACACCAGCCGACTGGCCGGAGTCTCGTAGATATCCATCGGGCTGCCGATCTGCTCGATGCAGCCGAGGTGCATGATGGCGATCCGCTCCGCCATGGTCATGGCCTCTTCCTGATCGTGGGTCACCATGACGCAGGTAACCCCGACCCGCTCGATGATCTCCACCAGCTCCAGCTGCATCTTGGAACGCAGCTTCTTGTCGAGCGCCCCCATGGGTTCATCCAGCAGCAACAGTTTGGGACGCTTGGCTAGCGAGCGAGCCAACGCCACCCGCTGGCGCTGGCCACCGGAGAGCTGATGCGGTTTGCGGCGGGCATACTGGGTCATCTGCACCAGCTTGAGCATCTCCTCCACCCGAGCATCGATCTCGGCCTTGGGCAGGCCATCCTGCTTGAGGCCAAAGGCGATGTTCTGGGCCACCGTCATATGGGGGAACAGGGCGTAGGACTGGAACATCATGTTGATGGGGCGTTCATAGGGGGGCATGTCGGTGATGTCGACCCCGTCGAGGAACAGCCGCCCCTCGGTCGGGCGTTCGAAACCGGCCAGCATCCGCAGCAGGGTCGATTTGCCGGAACCGGACCCGCCGAGCAGGGCGAAAATCTCCCCCTTGTGAATATTGAGAGATACGTTATCGACCGCCAGCGTTTCGTCGAACTGCTTGCTTACCCGATCAATTTTCACCAGCACTTCTTTGCGCTGCTGACTGCCCTCGAGGGCTTTCTTGTAGGCACTGGAGGCTATCGCCATTACCAAACTCCCCAACGTGATACCGGCCTTGCGGCCGATCCATAAAAGCGATTTGGCGCCCCCGAACGGGCACCAAGGTTAAGTACCGGACTTGATCTTGGTCCAACTCCGGGTGATTAGACGCTGTACCGAGCGGGGATGTGCTTCCTGCACATAGAGTCGCTCCAGCACGGCCTGAGGGGGATAAACCTCCTCATTGTTGCGCACCGCCTCATCCATAAACTCGCCCGCCCTTGAGTTGGGATTCGCATAGCCCACATAGTCGCTGACCTTGGCGATCACTTCGGGCTGCAGGACGTAGTTGATGAGAGCGTGCGCCTCTTTGACATTGGTGGCATCGGACGGGATCGCCATCATGTCGAACCAGAGATTTCCCCCCTCTTTCGGAATGCTGTAGGCAATTTTCACCCCCTTGCCAGCTTCATCGGCGCGGGCAGCGGCTTGCAGGATGTCGCCGGAAAAACCGGCCGCCACGCAGATGTCGCCATTGGCGAGATCGCCGATGTATTTGGAGGAGTGGAAGTAGGCCACATAGGGCCGCACCTTGAGCAGCAGCGCCTCGGCCTGCTTGATATCCCCCGTCGCATGACTGTTGGGATCGAGTCCGAGGTAGTTGAGGGCAGCAGGGATCATCTCGTCGGCAGAGTCGAGGAAGGCGACGCCGCAGCGAGAGAGTTTCGCCATGTTTTCCGGTTCGAAGATAGTGGCCCAGGAGTCAATCTTGTCGACCCCCAGCACCGCCTTGATTTTGTCGACGTTGTAGCCGATGCCGTTGGTCCCCCACAGATAGGGCACCGCGTACTGATGACCCGGATCCACCTTGTCGAGCTGCTTGAGCAGCACGGGATCCAGGTTGGCCAGATTGGGCAGCAGGGATTTATCCAGTTTCTGGAAGGCTCCCGCCTTGATCTGCTTGGCCAGGAAATTATTGGAGGGCACCACCAAATCGTAACCGGTCCGCCCCGTCAGCAACTTGCCTTCCAGGGTCTCGTTGGAGTCAAACACGTCATAGACGGTCTTGATCCCGGTCGCCTGCTGGAAATCGCTGAGGGTGGTCTCGCCGATATAGTCAGACCAGTTGTAGAAGTGCAGCACAGGGGCAGCCTGGGCCACATTCGCCAATCCCATGGTCAGCGCTATGGTTAGCAATCTGGTTGTATTCACGGTGTCAGTTCTCCTGTTCAGTGGTTGACCGTCTGCGCATCCATTCGCGCGGCCCATCCGGATGGATGGCATCACTACCCTCCCGGCCGAACTGCGGACCGGGAGGGGCATTCGTTACTTACTTGCCGGACTTGATCTTGGTCCAGCTGCGGGTCATCAGACGCTGCACCTTGGCCGGCAGATCCGGGAAGGTGTAGATCTTCTGCAGGATTGCCGCATCAGGGTAGATACCCGGATCGGTGCGGATCGCCTCATCCACCAGCGGGGTCGCAGCCTTGTTGCCGTTCGGGAACTGCACCACGTTGGTAATATTGGCGATCACCTCGGGCTTCATCAGGTAGTTGATGAAGGTGTGGGCCGCCTCGACGTTCTTGGCATCCGCCGGAATGGCGATCATGTCAAAGAAGCTGCCTGCCCCCTCTTTCGGAATGGTGTAGGTGAGCGCGACGCCATTCTTGGCCTCGGCTGCCCGCGCCTTGGACTGCTGCAAGTCACCGGAGTAACCGACCGCGACGCAGAGGTTGCCGTTGGCCAGATCCGAGATGTACTTGGAGGAGTGGAAATAGGCGGTATAGGGACGGATGGAGAGGAACAGCTCCTCAGCCTTCTTCAGCTCGGCCGGTTTCTGGCTATCCGGTTTGAAGCCCAGATATTGCAGGGCAGCCGGCAGCATTTCGGTCGGTGAATCGAGGAAGGAGACGCCACACTCTTTCAACTTGGCCATGTTCTCCGGCTTGAACACCAGATCCCAGGAGTTGACCGGGGCATCGGCCCCCAGCACGGCTTTCACCTTCTCGGCGTTGTAGGCATAGCCGATGGTGCCCCACAGATAGGGGATGGAGTACTGGTTGCCCGGATCGCTCGGCTCGAGCGCCTTGAGCAGGTCGACATCCATGTTTTGCCAGTTGGAGAGCTTGGACTTGTCCAGTTTCTGGAACACGCCCGCCTTGATCTGCTTGGCCAGGAAGGGGTTGGATGGCACCACGATGTCGTAGCCCGAACTACCCGCCAGCAACTTGGCTTCCAGTACCTCGTTACTGTCGAACACGTCATAGACCACCTTGATCCCCGTCTCCTTCTGGAAGTTATCCAGGGTATCCGGCGCTATGTAGTCGCTCCAGTTGTAGACGTGCAGCACCTTCTCTTCAGCCATTGCTCCGGCACTTGCCATGACCAGAGCCACAGAGGCAGCGATCACTCCTGTTTTGAAAGACATCATCCTTGTCTCCTAAGCAAATTGTATGCGCATGCCAACCTGCCCGACCCACCTCAACCTTTCAGCTTTGCGGCTGTCAGATCCAGACTGCGCCTGGCCAGATCGACCAATTCATCAACCTGTTCCTCGGTGATGACCAAGGGGGGCGATATGATCATGGTATCGCCTACCGCCCTCATCACCAAGCCATTGTTAAAGCAGAACTCCCGGCAAGTCATCCCCGCATTTGCCTGAGCCGGGAAACGCCGGTTGGTCTGCTTATCCTCAACGATTTCCAGCGCGGCGACCAATCCTTTGCCTCGGGTTTCTCCCACCAGCGGATGATCGGCCAGCTCCGCCCAGCGGCGCTGCAAATAGGGGCCGATAGTATCATGCACTCGCTTAACTATGCTCTCATTCTGCATAAGCTGGATATTGGCCACCGCCACGGCGCAAGAGACCGGATGACCCGAGTAGGTGAAGCCGTGGTTGAACTCGCCCCCTTCCTCCACCAGCCCCTTGGCAACCCGGTCGCTCACCATCACTGCGCCGAGCGGCAGATAACCGGAGGTGATCCCCTTGGCCAGACACATCAGGTCCGGCTTGATGCCAAACCCTTCGCTGGCAAACCAGTGGCCGGTGCGGCCAAAGCCGCAGATCACCTCGTCAGCGATCAGCAGAATGCCGTAGTGATCGCAGATACGCTGGATCTCCGGCCAGTAGCTGTCAGGCGGAATGATGACGCCGCCCGCCCCCTGGATCGGCTCGCCGATAAAGGCAGCCACCTTGTCCACCCCCAGCTCCAGAATCTTCTGCTCCAGCTGACGGGCCCGCTCCAGCCCGAACTCGTGGGCACTCATCCCCTGCCCCTCACCGAAGTGGTAGGGCTGATCGATGTGCACTATGCCGGGAATGGGCAGGCAGCCCTGGGCATGCATCCCCTTCATGCCACCCAGACTCGCCCCCGCCACGGTGGAGCCGTGATAGGCGTTGTGGCGACTGATGATCACCTGTTTGTCAGGCTGCCCCTTGCTGGCCCAGTAGTGGCGCACCATCCGCAGCACGGTATCGTTGCACTCGGAGCCGGAGCCGGTGAAGAAGACGTGGTTGAGATGGGCTGGCGTCACCTCGGCCAGCAGGGTCGCCAGCTCGATCACCGGCGGGTGAGCGGTCTGGAAGAAGAGGTTGTAGTAAGGCAACTGCTGCATCTGGCGGGTAGCGGCATCCACCAGCTCCTGGCGGCCATAGCCCATATTGACGCACCACAGGCCCGCCATGCCGTCGAGAATGCGTTTTCCCTCGGAGTCTTCCAGATAGACGCCGCTGGCTTTGGTAATAATGCGCGAACCCTTCTTGTTCAGGGCCTGAAAGTCGGTAAAGGGGTGCAGGTGGTGGCTGGCATCCAGTTGTTGCCACTCACGGGTTGTCTGCTGCATTTGTTGCTCCTCGGTTCCTTCGATTTAGCAAGATTCAGTCGTCAAACAGTCAGGTGGGTAGTCAGGCGGGCTTGCATGCTCGCAGCCACAACCACTCACAGGTGGCAGCCGCCACCTGACTCGCGTTCCGGTCTCTTCGATACAGGGACAGGGGAGGCCGACTCCGGCCTCCCCGTTACAGGGGGATCAGACGTTCAGCAGCAGGAACTCCCGCTCCCAGCGACTGATCACCCCGAAGTAGGTCTCGTACTCTTTGCGTTTAACCGCGACGAAGGCGCGGGTGAATCGCTCCCCCAGCATCTCCTTGATGGGCTCGCACTGTTCGAGATGGCTGAGTGCCTCCTCCAGCGAGCGGGGCAGGCTGTAGGGCAGGTCATAGGCGCTCGACTTCATCTCCGGCAGCGGCTCCAGCTTCTCCATCATGCCGAGATAGCCACAAGCCAGAGTGGCGGCCAGTGCCAGATAGGGGTTGGCATCGGCACCGGCGAAGCGGTTTTCCACCCGCCGTGCGCTCGGGTCGGAGAAGGGCACCCGCAGGCCGCAGGTGCGGTTCTCGACACCCCACTGGACGTTGCGCGGCGCGCTCTCGCCAAAGGTGAGGCGGCGGTAGGAGTTGACGTTGGGGGCCAGCAGGGCGGTCACCGCCGGGGTGTATTTCTGCAAACCGGCAATGAAGTGCATGAACTGTTCGCTGTTGCCGCCGTTCGGGGTACCGAACAGGTTGTGGCCGTTCACATCTTCCAGACTCTGATGGATGTGCATGGCCGACCCCGGTTCGTCACTCATCGGCTTGGCCATGAAGGTGGCATAGATGCCGTGGCGGTGTGCGGCCTCACGCATGGTGCGCTTGAACAGGAACACCTGATCCGCCAGATCGATGGCATCCCCGTGCAGGAAGTTGATCTCCATCTGGGCGGCGCCCGACTCGTGGATCAGGGTGTCCACCTCCAGCTCCTGCGCCTCGCAGTAGTCATACATGTCTTCAAAAATGGGGTCGAACTCGTTGACCGCATCGATACTGAACGATTGGCGGGCGGTCTCAGGGCGGCCGTTGCGACCGACCGGCGGCACCAGCGGATAGTCGGGGTCCTCGTTGCGGGTGACCAGATAGAATTCCAGCTCGGGCGCCACCACCGGCTTCCAGCCCTGCTTCTCGTAAAATGACAGAACCCGACGCAGCACGGAGCGCGGCGCGATGTCGATCAGCTTGCCGTTGACGTCGAAACAGTCGTGGATCACCTGGGCAGTGGGCTCCAGCGCCCAAGGGACAAAACGGATGGTGTTGGGGTCAGGATAGAGCTGCATGTCCCGCTCCAGCGGGTCGATCATGCTGTCGTCATCCGGATATTCACCGGTCACCGTCTGGGTGAAAATCACCTCGGGCAGACGCATGCCCCCTTCACGCAAAAACTTGTTGGCTGGGATGATCTTGCCCCGGGCGTTGCCGGTGAAATCCGGAAACAGGCACTCCACTTCCGTGATGCGATTGCTCTCCATCCAGCCTTTGATACTGTCCATGTTAAACCCCGACTTTACGGTTGCCATTGGCAAGGGTGTCTAATATATGGAACACCCTTGTTATAAAATTGTAATCAACATCACCATAAAAGCCCGCCATCAAGGGCAATGTCAAGCGGGCGTGTTTAAAAAACTATAAATAACGGCGCATATAATGACCAATGCGGCACCAAATACTAAACACTCAAATCCGTACGAAGCCCCCCTCTCATCGTTGCAAAGGCGATGCCAACAGAGGGTGAAGCAGGCGCCAGATCCCGACCAATCCCCCGCAGGAACGGACCATTTTTTTGCAAGGGCGCACAATCCTTATCCTATTTACTTTGCTTGGCTGCATTTTTTTGGTACAAGGCCCGCCCTGATTTGCACTCTCTTGCATGAAACAGGTGCAAATCGGGATACAAGGGCTTGGTCTGTAGGCAGACAGCCCCCATAAACAGGGATAATTGGGTTAGTAAACTGACTGGTAGTTAATCGTATGTGTGATTTCATGACTGAAGACCAACTGGCCTTTTACAAGGGGCAGATCGAGCGACAGATCGTCGAGCTCGAAGAGCGCCTGAACTCCCAGGCCAGCCAGGCCATCGCCACCGACACCAACGAGATGGCTGATGAAATTGACCGTGCCAGTATCGAGGAAGCCCGCCGTCTGGAGCTGAACCGCATCGAGCACGACAAGCTGCACCTGCGCAAGCTGCGGGGCGCATTGAAGCGCATCAGCGAAGGGGATTTTGGTTACTGCGAATCTTGCGGTGACGAGATCTCCCTCAAGCGGCTGCATGCCCGTCCGGAATCCCGTTTCTGCGTCGAATGCCAGAGCACCAAGGAATTTAACGATACCCACGTGTTCCGTCGCGTCGCCTGATTCTTCGAAGAACCGTCACCATTCTGGTGCAACAGACGCCAGCAAGGCAGGGCCCCGCGCTCAAACCTTGCACAACGCCTCGCAGCAAGATGGTGACAAGTTCTGTTAGACTCCGGACACCTTCCGGAATCTACAGGAGAACAGAGAGTGAAATGGCTCATCAAACTGTGTTTGTGCCTGCCACTGCTGGCACAAGCACAGGTTCTGACGGTCAAGGTCCCCAGCCGTCCCGTCAACAATCTTGACCAGGAGTACCAGTACAAGCTGCTGGAACTGGCCCTGACCCGCTCCGGGCAACCCTTTCGCATCCAGCCTGTCGAACTCGACCTCAACCAGTTCACCCTCCAACAGCAGCTGAGCAAGGGCAAGACCATCAACGTCTTCTGGATGGGCACCTCCAGCGCACTCGAATCTTCCCTGATTGCCGTCCCCATTCCGCTGTTTCGCGGGCTGGAAGGATTGCGGCTGTCCTTCATCCACGCGGATGCTCAGGAGAAGTTCAACCAGATCAATACCCTGGCCGACCTCAAACAGCTGAAGGCGGCACAAGGGGTCGGTTGGGCCGATAACAAAATTCTGGAAAATGCGGGCATCCCGACCTTATCCGGCCGATACAGCAGTCTGTTTCGCCTTATCAACGACGGCGACAAGATCGACTTCTTCCCGCGCGCCCTGGTGGAGATCTTCGCCGAGCGCAGCGAACTGGTGGCGCAGTATCCCAACCTCGCCATCGAGCAGCATCTGCTGATCCGCTACCCCTTCGCCCAGTTCTTCTTCGTCAGCCCCGAATACCCCAAGCTGGCCAAGGCGATTCAGACCGGGCTGGAGCGGGCCTATGCCGATGGCAGCTTTATGAAGTTCTTCAATGACAACCCCAAGATCCGCGAAGCGCTCGCCAGCGCCAACCTCGATCAGCGGGTCACTATCGCCCTGCCCAATCCAGATATGACCCCGTTGCTAAAATCCATTCCGGCCCAATATTGGGATTATCCTCCCCGATAGTACGAAGCGGTGAGCGCGGCAATGGGGCCAGCGGCCCCTCCCACGTCGACACACCACTCAAAAGGGAGCCTGCGCCTTATCCATTCATGGGCCGTTGCCCAAGGTATCAACATGAAAAAAATGAATATCAGTATGCTGCTAGCGGCCTGCCTGCTGAGCATGCCCGCGCTGGCCGACAAGGCCGACCCGGTCGGTGAAGTGAGCACTGCCTTCAAGCTGTTTGGCCCGAACCACAAGATCCTGGTGGAGGCGTTCGACGACCCGCGCATCGACGGCGTCGCCTGCTATCTCGCGCGCCCCAAGACCGGCGGCGTCAAAGGCGGGCTCGGGCTGGCGGAAGATCCCTCCCACGCCTCCCTGTCGTGCCACCAAATCGGCCCCATCACCCTGCCCGAGAAATTGAAGGCAGGGGAAGAGGTGTTCGACGTCAGCACCTCGCTGGTGTTCAAGGAACAGAAAGTGGTGCGTTTTTACGACAAGAAACGCAATGCGCTGGTTTACCTGACCTACAGCACCAAACTGGTGGATGGTTCGTACAAGAGTGCAGTCAGCGCCGTTCCCATCATGCCGTGGGGACAATAACCAGCCAGTTTGTCCGGTGATGGCCGACCCATTTTGTTGTAATTTGACGACACACATACTACGGAGCACACACCATGAAAGTCGCCGTATTCAGTACCAAGAGCTATGACAAAGAGCATTTCAACCAGGCCAACAGCCAGTACGGCTTCGACCTGGAGTTTTTCGATGTGCGGCTGGAGGCCAAAACGGCCAGACTGGCTCACGGCTTCCCGGTGGTGTGTCTGTTCGTCAATGACGATGCTGACCGCGAGGTATTGACCGAACTGGCTGCCAACGGCACCCGGGTGATCGCCCTGCGCTGCGCCGGTTACAACAACGTGGATCTGGCCGCCGCGAAAGAGCTGGGACTGAAAGTGGTGCGGGTGCCCGCCTACTCCCCCGAGGCAACCGCCGAGCACGCCGTCGGCATGATGATGTGCCTCAACCGCCGCATCCATAAGGCTTATCAGCGCACCCGCGATGCCAACTTCTCGCTGGAAGGGCTGGTCGGCTTCAACATGCATGGCAAGACGGTCGGTGTGATCGGCACTGGCAAGATCGGTCTGGCCGCCCTGCGCATCCTCAAGGGCTTCGGGGTTCGCCTGCTGGTGAACGACCCGTACCAGAATCCGGCAGCCATCGAGCTGGGGGCCGAGTACGTGGATCTCGACACCCTGTTCCGTCAATCCGACATCATCAGCCTGCACTGCCCGCTGTTCAAAGAGAACTACCACCTGCTGAACAAGGAGGCGTTCGCCAAGATGAAGGACGGGGTGATGATCATCAACACCAGCCGTGGCGGCCTGCTCGACTCCAACGCCGCCATTGAGGCGCTCAAGACCTCTCGCATCGGCGCGCTGGGGCTGGATGTCTACGAAGAGGAGGAGGATCTCTTCTTCTCAGACAAGTCCAACGAGGTGATCACCGATGACGTGTTCCGCCGTCTGTCGGCCTGCCACAACGTGCTGTTTACCGGCCATCAGGCGTTCCTGACCCGCGAGGCGCTGCACGCCATCGCCGACACCACCCTCGGCAATATCCGCGCCATCGGGAACCAGGGCCGCTCCGACAACGAAGTGGAATAAGGGCTCGCCCTCTCTTCGTCACGCGCCGGGTTGTGAGACCCGGCGCCTTCGGGTAGGCTAGCCCCCCTTTTTTATTCAGGAGTCTGGCGCCCATGTTGATCGGATTTGCTCACTGTCCCTCCGACCGTGCGTCGGGTGGTGAGACCCGGCACCTTCGGGTAGGCCAGCCCTCCTTTTTTACTCTGGAGTCTGGCGCCCATGTTTATCGGATTTGATTACGGTACCTCCAACTGTGCCGTGGCCGTGATGGAACAAGGTAGCCCCAGGCTGCTCAATCTCGGCGCATCCCGCTACCTCCCCTCCACCCTGCACGCCCCCCACCGGGATGCCATCGCCGGTCTGTTGGCCGAAGGGCTGGCACCCGCCCAGCAGGCGGAATACCTCAAGCTGCGTGGCCCCGTGGTCACTCGCGCCCAGATGGTTCGCCGCCAGATGCGCGAAGAGGGGCTGATCGACGAGCTGAGCTTCGGCGGTGCCGCGCTGGAGCGTTATCTGGAAGAGCCGGACGACGGTTACTACATCAAATCGCCGAAATCCTTCCTCGGTGCCTATGGCCTCAAGGCCCCCCAGATCGCCCTGTTTGAAGACATCGTCTGCGCCATGATGCTCCACGTCCGCCAGCAGGCGGAGCAGCAGCTCGGCGCCCCGATCCGCCAGGCGGTGATCGGTCGTCCGGTCAACTTCCAGGGTCTGGCAGGGGAAGAGAGCAACAGCCAAGCCATCGCCATCCTGACCGAGGCGGCACGTCTGGCCGGTTTCGAGCAGGTGGAGTTCCTCTATGAACCGGTGGCCGCCGGGTTTGAATTCGAGGCGCGCCTCACCGAAGACGCCGTGGTGCTGGTGGTGGATATCGGTGGCGGTACCACCGACTGCTCCATGCTGCGAATGGGCCCCAGCTACCGCGATCAACTGGATCGCAGCGGCGATCTGCTCGGCCACAGCGGCCAGCGGATCGGCGGCAACGACTTTGATATCCGCCTGACGGTGGAGGGGATGATGCCGCTGCTCGGCATGCACGAGACCCTCAAGACCGGCAAGCCGCTGCCCCACCCGCTGTTCTGGGATGCGGCCGCCATCAACGACGTCAGCGCCCAGAGCCGCTTCTACAGTCTCGATACCGCCCGCCAGCTGCAGGATCTGCAGCTCGACAGCCAGCCCGGCAGCAAGCTGGGGCGTCTGGCCAGCCTGCGGGCCCACAAGCTGAGCCACCAGCTGGTGTGGCGCGCCGAGCAGGGCAAGATCGCCCTCTCGGAGCAGGAGCTTAATCGCCAGTCGCTGGCCGAGCTGGAAAAAGGGCTGGAAGCGGAGCTGACCCGCGAACAGCTGGCCAACGCCTCGGCCCTGCTGCTGGAGAAGATTGGCGAGCTGATGGACGAAGCGATTGCCGCCGCCGGTGTACAACCGGATCGCATCTTCGTCACCGGCGGTAGCGCCCGCTCGCCGCTGATCGCCCGCTTTATCCGCCAGAAGCTCCCGTCCATCCCGCTCGAGGGGGGCGATGACTTCGGCTCGGTAGCCGCCGGTCTCGCCCGTTATGCCGAACGGTTGTTTGCCAACTGATCCCTGAAATACAGCAAGCCGCCCCTTCACTCCCCGTGCGAGGGGGGTGACGACGTCGGTTCAATTGCCGCAGATCTGGCCCGTTATGCCGAGCGACTGTTCGCCAACTGAACCCTGAAATAGCGCAAAGCGCCCCATCACTCCCTGTGCGAGGGGGGTGATGACGCCGGTTCAATTGCCACGGGCCTGGCCCGTTATGCCGAGCTATTGTTCGCCAACCGAGTCCCGAAATAGCGCAAACCGGTGGCAATATCACCAAGGTGTTGCCATTAAGCGACAGTGGTCCGGGACAAGGGGCGACAGAAGCGGTCGGTCGCCCCCTCTCGCGCCCTGCTCCCGTATGCTCAAAAGGGGTATTCTTGACGCTCCCCCAACCGGAGCCCCCTCATGCCCAGATTGCCCTTTCTGCTGATCCCCCTGTTACTGCTCGCTGGCTGCAGCTCGACCGCCTTTGTTCAGCAAGATCTGCAACATCACCACTGGGTACTGAGCAAACTGGATGGCGAACCGGTCGCCGCCTTACGCGACAATCCCCCCGATTTCGAGATCGGCGAGCACTTCACCGTCAACGGCATCGCCGGTTGCAACCGCTACTTCGGTCAGGGCCATCTGGAAGATGACAAGTTGTGGGTCACCAGTCTGGGTAGCACCGAAATGGCCTGCATGCCGCCGCTGGACACCATAGAGCAGGCCGTGCTGACCACCCTGACCGAGGGAGCCACCCTGAGTGGCACCAGCCAGACCCTGATCCTGCAGGGTAAACAGCACCGTTTGGAATACACCTTGCGCGACTGGGTGCTCTAGCGCCAGCAATCCCCATCACAAAGCCGCATCACAAACAGGAACATGTTGTCCGGCTGTGGCACAATATGAGGCAGAGTTCGCAATGGAGGCTGCCTCAGCCATGTCGATGGATCGCCTGTTTGACAAGATCAAACAACTCCCCACTATTCCCAAGCTGCTGCACGAGTTGATGCAGAGCTTCAACGACGAGAATGCCCGCATCGACGAGATTGCGGCCAAGATCGCTATGGATCAGGTGATCAGCGTCAAGGTGCTGCGGATGGCCAACTCGGCCGCCCTGCGCCGGGGCAACGAAGTGACCTCCATCGAACAGGCGGTGATCCGGCTCGGCTTCAACCGGCTGCGCTCCGTGGTGGTCGCCTCCGGCATCATCGGCAGCTTCAAGGCCCCGCCCAGCTTCGACAAGAACAAGTTCTGGACCGAGACCTTCCAGGTCGCCACCATTGCCAAGACCCTGGCGCAGGAGACCAAGGCACTGGATCCCGAGACCGCCTTCACCTGTGCCCTGATCCACAACATCGGCGAACTGCTTATCCAGAGCACCCTGCCGGAAGAGGCCGAGCTCATCAACCTGGCGATCCAGAACGGCAGCAGCCGGGTCGAGGCCCAACGGGAGATGCTGGGCTACGACTATGCCCAGCTCGGTGCCGAGCTGGCGCGGCGCTGGAGCCTCTCCGAGGCCTTCGTCGATGCCATCTCCCAGCAGCTTGACCCGCTCTCCCACGATCCGGTCAGCAAGGAGGCGGTGCTGATCCGCCTCGCCGTGTTTATCTCCTTCGCCTGGAACGCGGGAGTGCCTGCCCAGGCCATCATCGCCCGCTTCCCCAAACCGCTCGCCGACCAGTTGGGACTGGATCCCAAGTCGCTGGCAGGCCAGCTCGAAACGCTCCACGAACAGGGTAACGCCCTCGCCGACCTTCTGACTCAATAAGCATCATGACCCATCCGTTTCTGTTTCATCCCCAGGTGGCGCCCTGGTTCAAAGAGAGCGCCGACGCACTGCAACTGACCCTGTTCACCGAACTGGACGCCCCGATCCGCGAGGTATGGCTGCGCCACGAGCCGGATAACGAGGAGTACCTGATCCCGATGACGGCGGTCTCGACCCGCGACCGGCTGCAGGTGTGGCAGGCTACCCTGCCGCTTGGCAAGGGGCAGGATATCCACCTCTACTGCTTCAAGTGCCTCACCGACGAGGCGCAGTGGTGGCTGCACGGGGCCGGTGTCAGCCCCGCCATGCCGCCACGGGAGCAGCATTTTCGCTTCAACAGCCTGCACCAGCCACCAGCCTGGGTGCAGGATCAGGTGTTCTACCAGATCTTCCCCGACCGCTTCTGCAACGGCGATCCGTCGCTGAGCGTCAAGCATCACGAGTACGAGTACCGTGGCAAGGCGGTGATCAGCAAGGCGTGGGGTGAGCCGGTCAGCCGCCACGAAGAGGGGCACGGCGCCTGCGAATTTTACGGCGGTGATCTGGCGGGGATCGATGCCAAGCTGCACTACCTGCAGTCTCTCGGAGTCACGGCGCTCTACCTCAACCCCATCTTCGATTCGCCGAGCAACCACAAGTACGACACCCAGGACTACTTCAAGGTAGATGCCCACCTCGGCAGCAATGAGCAGTTCGCCGAGCTGACCCGCAACCTGCACCAGCGTGGCATGAAGATCATCCTCGATGCGGTGGTCAACCACACCTCTACCGAACACCCCTGGTTCTGCCCGCCACTGGGCGCCCAGAGCAACCCGGACTCCCCGTGGCGCAGCTTCTACACCTTTGATAAAGAAGGGGATTACGTCAGCTGGAAGGGCATTCGCAGCCTGCCCAAGCTGGACTTCTCCTGCGAGAAGGTACAAGACGCCGTCTATCGGGCCGATGACGCCATCCTCCGTTACTGGATGCGCGCCCCCTACCAGATCGACGGCTGGCGCTTTGACGTCATCCACATGCTGGGTGAGCGCGGCACCGCCGAAGGCAACCGCAGCCATGTGCGCGCCATTCGCGGGGCAGTGAAGCAGGAGAACCCGGACGCCTATGTGCTCGGCGAACACTTCTTCGAGGCGAGCCAGTGGCTGCAAGGGGATCAGGAGGACGGAGCCATGAACTACTACGGCTTCGCCCATCCGATCCGCGCCTTCCTGGCGGGGCAGGATATCGCCTACCACCCCATCAAGATCAGCGCCGAAGAGCTGGATCGCTGGCTCAAGCTGGCGCGGGCCCATATCCCGTTCAAGAACCAGCTGGCCCAGTTCAACCTGCTGGACAGTCACGACACTGCCCGCTTCCTCCACCTGCTGGGCGAGGACAAGCAGCGGATGCAGCTGGCCGCCACCCTGCTGCTCACCTATATCGGCGTGCCGTCCATCTACTACGGCGATGAAGTAGGGCTCTCCGGCGGCAACGACCCGGACTGCCGCCGCTGCTTCCCGTGGGATACCACAGACTGGGATCATGTGCTGCACGACCACTACCGTCGGCTGATCCAGATCCGCCGCCAGCGCCCCTCCCTGCGCCGTGGCGATATCCAGACCCTCTATGCCGGCCCGCACAGCTATGTGTTCGCCCGCACCCTGCAAAGCGATCAGGTGGTAGTGGCCTGCAACCGTCACCCGAGCGAGCCGCGCACCATCAGCCTGCCCCTGTGGCAGACCGCCAGCCCCGCCAGCCGCTTCACCGACGCCTTCAACGGCGAGAAGTTCGAAGTGGTACAGGGCGAGGTGCAGCTCACCATCCCCGCCAACTCGGCGAGGGTGCTGATCTCCAGCTAAGTGGGCGACTGACGCGCTGAAAAACAAAACCGGAGCACAAGGCTCCGGTTTTTTATTCCGCTCAATCAGTAATGGCCTCAGGCCCCTTGCCTGCCGCAATCAGTAGTTGATGCTGACGTAGGGCACTTCCGGCACCTGCCAGCGCTGCTTGAGGTAGACGGTCAGCACGAAGAAGAAGTTGGCCAGCAGGTTGGCGAAGCGATAGAGAATGGGATCGAAGACCACCCCGCTCTCTTCCAGCCGCACCAGCAACCGCACCACCTTCTTGCTGCCACAGCGACACAGATGGAGGGTGGGAATGGGCTGCGGCCCCTGCGGCAACACAAAACCGGTGACGCTGCCGCGACTCGCCTCGTTGTAGTGGTCATAACGGGTCTTGAGCCACTCAAGGTCTGTATCGAAGATCCCCAGCTTGCCGCGTACCGAGCCGTTGAGGTTGTAGATAAGCCGCTGCAACACCGCGAGATCCGCCAACATGGGCTCGGTATCGGCATCCGGCGCAAGGTGTGACAGCACGGCCCCGACCTGACAGCAGAGCTCGTCGGTGGCGATTTCAAAATCACATTTGAGCGAGGTTTCGAAGATAAAGGGGTAGCAGAGCTCGCGTTTGTCTCTTGGCTTCTTGGGGTTCATGGGGCAACCGGATGGGAGAAAAGGCCAGTTTGCCAGCCCTGGGAAGGGCTGGCAAACGGCAGGTCGTTACTTGCGTTACTCGATGTGGCTCAGGCGCTCTTGCCGGCAGGTTCGGTAGACGGCTGGAACTGGCTGATCATCCGCAACGCCTCCAGCATCCGCTGGTTGAAGCTGGTGAAGCGATCGACCTGCAGCGGGTCCTCTTCCCCTCTTGCGGCCAGCACGGCCGGGGTCAGCGCCTGTTGCTGGGATGGTGGCAGCAGGCTATCCGCCTGTTTCTGCACCTGATCCAGCTTGGGCAGGTAGTCGGCAAACGGCTTGATCAGATCCTGCAGGGAGTGCGCCCCCTGATAGGTCTGGCTCAGCTTGACGCTCTGCTTGAGCTTGAGGGAGTAGGAAGCCAGCTGGCTGTCATCCAGTTTCAGCTCGCTTGCCTTGTCCAGCAGATCCTCGAAGTTGCCGGAGAAGAAGTTCCCCGCCAGCTCGTCGATCCCCTTGACCAGCTTGCCGATGGACTCCATCTCGTCGCTGTTGAGATCCCCCTCCAGCGAGAAACTGAAGCTCTGGCTCGACTTCAGACTGAACTGGCTGCCGCTCTCGCCGCTCTGGGACTTGGTCTGCCAGCTATCGTTGAAGCGCAGCACCACCTTGTCGCCATCCTTGGTCTGGATTTCCAGATAGCCTTGCTGGCGACTGGCCATCTCGGCCTGTCCCATGTCGGTCGGGGAGACCTTGCCGAAGAACTCTTTCTCGAACTCCTCGAGCCCCTTCTGGATCAGCTTGTAGCTCTGATCGATACCGGTCTTGATATCCTCGTTATCGGTCGCCCACTTGCCGAGCTGTTTTTTTGCCTCGCCAAAGCCCTTGTCGATCCCCTTGCGGGCCTGCTCCATCATCCCGGTCAGGTCGTCATCGGATTTGCCATCGGCCCGCGCGGCACCGAGCCGCCCGGTCACGAACTGCAGCACGTTGTCCGCCACCGACTGGAAGTCGAACAGGGTCTCAGGCGTGATCTCCTCGGGCTCCTTCACCTTCGGAGCCTGGTAGCCCTGGCCGTTGATCTCCAGCGAGAACTGCAGCGCCTGCTGGATCAGCACCTGCGCCCACTTGGGCGGCTTGTGCAAGGAGACCTCCTCCTCGCTCTTGACCTGTTTCGACTCCGCCTGTTGGGGCGATTTGGGAGAAACACCCACTCCCTTGGGTTGGGCCGCGCCCACGCCTTCGATCTGCATAATGTGTCCTCCCACCATGCCTGTAGATCAGCTATCGGCCTGACTGAACACTTCTTGACCACAAAATACTGGACAATCTGCGGCTGGCTTTTAAAATCGGGCCCCTTTGGGTGGCCTGTTGCCTTCCCCCGATTTCGACCCGGCCCGGCCGGTGTGCATGTGAGGTATTTATGACCCAATCCCAACAGCCTTCCGCGAACGCTCCGGCGCCTAGAACCGCGGCCGACTATCAGGCCCAACTCGACGAAAAGCGCGCTCGCCTCACCGAGCTGTTTGCCGGCTTCACCCTCCCGGCGCTGGAAGTGCACAGCTCGCCGGCGGAGTACTACCGGATGCGCGCCGAATTTCGCATCTGGCACGAAGGGGATGACCTCTTCCACTGCATGTATGCCCCGGCGACCAAAGAGATCATCAAGATAGACCACTTCCCCACAGCCAGCCGCCTCATCAACCAGTTGATGCCGCTGCTGCTGGAGGGGCTGCGCCCACACCCAGTGCTGCGCCGCAAACTGTTCCAGATCGACTACCTCTCCACCCAGTCCAACCAGATCATTGTCAGCCTGCTCTATCACCGCAAGCTGGAGGCCGAATGGCAACAAGCCGCCGAAGCGCTGCAGGCCGACCTGCGCGCCAAGGGGTTCGAGCTGCAGCTGATTGGCCGCGCCCACAAGCAGAAGATCTGTCTGGGGGATGACTTCGTCATCGAACAGCTCAACGTGGCGGGTCGCCAGCTCATCTACAAGCAGGTGGAGAACAGCTTCACCCAGCCCAACGCCGCCATCAACGAGCAGATGCTGGCCTGGGCGCTGGATGTGACCAAGGGGAGCGAAGGGGACCTGCTGGAGCTCTATTGCGGCAACGGCAACTTCTCCATCGCGCTGGCGCAGAACTTCCGCAAGGTGCTGGCCACCGAAATCGCCAAGCCGAGCGTCGACTCCGCCCAGTTCAACATCGCCGCCAACGGCGTCGACAACCTGATCATCCTGCGCATGTCAGCCGAGGAGTTCACCATGGCGATGCGTGGCGAGCGGGAGTTCAACCGCCTCAAGGGGGTCGACCTCAAGAGCTACCAGTGCAACACCATCTTCGTCGACCCGCCCCGCGCCGGTCTCGACGATGCCACCGTCAAGCTGGTGCAGGAGTACGACAACATCCTCTACATCTCCTGCAACCCCGAGACACTGCAGGCCAACATGGCCGTGCTGGGCGAAACCCACGAGATCGCCCGTTTCGCCCTGTTCGACCAGTTCCCCTGGACCCATCACATGGAAGCCGGGGTCTATCTGCGCCGCAAGGCCGGTTGATTCAGGCAGACAGGAAAACAACAACAGGGCCGGATGGCCCTGTTTTGTTATTGACTGAACATCGGCCTCACTCCAGCCGGAAGTGACCCACGATCTCCCGCAGCCGGTCGTAGGTCTGCTGCATCGCCGCAGAGCTGGCGACCGTCGCTTCGCCATTGTGGGTCAGCTGGCGGATCACCTCGGCGATGGCGCTCATGTTGCGATTGATCTCTTCGGCCACAGCGCTCTGCTGCTCCGCAGCCGTGGCGATATGGCTGATGAGATCGTTGATCTCCACCACTTCTCCCGCCATCAGATCCAGCGACTCGTTGACCCTGGTGGTGTTCTCGGCCGCCCCCTGACAGCTCTGCTTGGTATTGCCCATAGCATCCACCACAGTTCGGGTGCCCCGCTGCAGACTGGCCAGCATGGTCTGGATCTCGGCTGTGCTCTGCTGGGTGCGGGCCGCGAGGGAACGCACTTCGTCTGCCACCACCGCAAAGCCTCGCCCCTGTTCACCAGCGCGGGCCGCCTCGATGGCGGCGTTGAGGGCCAGCAGGTTGGTCTGTTCGGCAATGCTGCCGATCACCCCCAGCACAGAGCCAATCTGCTGCACATCCTGCTGCATCGCCTCGATGGAACGGGCAGTGGCTTCCACTTCGTCCACCAGCGCCATCACGCTGGCCATGGCCTGATCTACTACCTGACGGGACTGGCTCGCCAGTTGCTGGCTCTGGCCGGTGAGCTGGGCGGTGCTGGCCGCACTCTCGGAGACGGAGACCGCGGTGCGGCTCATCTCGTTGATGGCGGTCACCACCTGCTCGGTTTCGCGCACGTGGTCCGCCAGCAGAGACTGGGCGGCGCCAGTCTGACTGGCCAACCCCTCGATGCCACTGTTGAGCTGGCCGCTCGCCTGCCGCACCTCCCCCATCATCTCCTGCAACCGTTCGATAAAGCGGTTGATGCCGGCCGAGATCTGACCCAGATCATCCTTGCTGGTCACCGCCAGTCGGCGGGTGAGATCGCCGCTGCCGCGAGAGAGCTCCAGCACCAGATCCCGCAACGAGAGAATGGGGCGATAGGCCACGTTGAGCGCCAGCATCGCCAGCACCATCACCACGATCGCCACGCCGCACAGCGCCATGATGATCTGGCCGTTGAGGGCCCGGGTCATGGCACGGATGTAGTCAAGATCGATGTAGCCGGTCAGGGTCCAGCTGCTGTCACGAATATCCAGCTGGTTGGGGCGCGCTTCACTCTCCCCCTGCGGCTTGCTGTCATAGAGGCTGTTGCCCTGACTGTCGGCCAGCGAGAAGTAGCGGCCCTCGCCACTCATCTTCTCCAGCAGGCTTTTGAACTCGCTCATGTCGAGGTAGTAGAGATAGGCGGAATCGGCACCGCGCGGCACCAGAATGGTGATGACCGGCTTGCCATCCACCTGTTGCAGCGGGCTGACAGTGATCTGGTTATTGGCGGCGGGGATCAGCTTGCGCAGGGCATCGACTTTGGCGCTGTCGTTGATGACCCCGCTCACGTCGAAGGCCATGTCGCCGATCACCTTGACGATGTTGTGAAAGCCGGTCTCTTGCAGGGTCTTCTTGACGTTGGTCACCCCGAAGTTGAGGTTGGCGGCCAACAGGATTTTCTGATTGATGTCGCTGGCCAGCTTCTCTTTGACCAGGGTGATCTGTTCGTTGATGTTGTGGGTGGCCTGAGTGCGAATGTAGCCACTGATGAAGTGGTTGACGCTGAGCCCGGCAGTGCCGATGGTGACCAGAATGGCCAGTAGTAGCAAGAGGTAAATCTTGACCTTGAATGGCATGGGTTCCCTCCAGAAGAGAGGGCTGGCAACGCCAACCCTCTCTGCCAATCGTTATTTCTTCTTGGCGTACTTCATGGAATCCAGTGCCACCGCCAGAATGATGATGCCGCCCTTGATGATGAACTGCCAGTAAGGGCTGACCCCGATATAGGTCAAACCATAGTTGATCAGGGTGAAGATAAGTACGCCGGTGATCACACCCGCGACAGTTCCCACCCCGCCGGCAAACGACACGCCGCCCACCACACACGCCGCGATGGCATCCAGCTCGTACATGAAGCCGAGGTTGTTGGTGGCGCTACCGATACGGCCCGCTTCCAGCATGCCGCCGAAGGCGTAGAACACCCCCGCCAGCGCATAGATCATCACCAGATTGACCGCCACGTTGACGCCGGAGACCTTGGCTGCCTCGGGGTTGCCACCGATGGCGAAGATGTTTTTGCCAAAGCGGGTCTTGTTCCACAGCACCCAGACAAAGACGCTGGCGATGGCCGCATAGAAGGTGAGATACGAGAGCTTGAATCCTCCTATCCGGATAAAGCCCTGCGCGAAACTCGAGAAGCGGGGGTCAAACCCGGCCACCGGCGATGCCCCGACCGAGTCAAAGTAGAGGGAGTTGATACCGTAGACGATGATCATGGTGCCCAGGGTGGTAATGAACGGGGTGACGTTCAGGTAGGCCACGATCAGACCGTTGACCAGACCGATCAGCGCCCCCACGGCACACACCAGCAGGATCACCACCGGAATGGGCACCTCCCCCAGCGTCGGGAACACCTTGTTGACGTTGGTCAGCGCTTGCAACATGGTGGCCGCGATGAGTGCCGCCAGACCGACCTGACGACCGGCCGAGAGATCCGTCCCCTGGGTGATGATGATACCCGCCACCCCCAGCGCGATGATGACCCGCACCGAGGACTGGGTCAGGATGTTGCTGAAGTTGGTGAGGCTCAGGAAGGATGGCTCCTGGATCACGATGACCATGAGCAGCACCAGCAGCACCAAATAGATGGCGTTTTCCTTGAGCGCCTGCATCAGATTGAAATTTTTAGCCGACTCCATAAATGTCTTCCTGTCTCTAGAGGTACAGAGATGCCAGGCGCAGTATCTCGCTCTGGTCAGTTTCTTTGGTATTGACGATCCCGGCGACCCGGCCATTGCTCATCACCATGATGCGGTCGGTGATCCCCAGCAATTCCGGCATCTCTGACGAGATGATGATGATCCCTTTGTCCTTCTTCGCCAGCTCCAGGATGAGCTGGTAGATCTCGAACTTGGCCCCGACGTCGATGCCGCGGGTGGGCTCGTCGAGCATCAGAATCTCCGGCTGGGTCAGCAGCCAGCGACCGATGATCACCTTCTGCTGGTTGCCCCCGGAGAGGGAACCGATCTGGGTCTGCTGGGTCGGCGTCTTGACACGCATGGAGTCGATGACCCACTGGGTATCGCTCTTCATCTTGTTGTCGCTGAGCAGCCCCATGGAGCCTTTGTAGCTGTCCATGTTGGCGATCAGGGAGTTGAAGGCGATATCGAGCCGCGAATAGATGCCGGTGGAGCGGCGCTCTTCCGTCACCAGCGCAAAGCCGTTGCGGATCGCTTCGTGGGCGTTGTGGTTGGCCACCTCTTTACCGTGCAGCTTGATGCTGCCCTGGCTGCGATCGCGAATACCGAACAGGGTCTCGACGATATCGGTGCGCTTGGCCCCCACCAGTCCGGCGATGCCGAGGATCTCCCCCTTGTGCAGGTTGAAGGTCACATCCTGAATGGAGGGCTGGTTCTTCGCCGTCAGGTGTTCGATCTCGAGGATCACCTCTTTCGGCTGGTTGGTTTTTTCCGGGAAGCGCTGGGTCAGTTCACGGCCGACCATCATGCCGATGATCTGATCCATGGTCATGCCCTTGAGCGGCTGGGTTGCCACCCACTGGCCATCCCGCAATATGGTGATCTCGTCACAGAGCTGGAAGATCTCTTCCATCTTGTGGGAGATGTAGACAATGCCGCACCCCTTCTCCTTCAACTTGTTGATGATCTTGAAGAGGTGGTTCACCTCTTTCTCGGTCAGCGAGGAGGTGGGTTCGTCCATGATGACGATCTTGGCGTCGTAGGAGAACGCCTTGGCGATCTCGATCATCTGCATCTGGGAGACCGACAGGGTCGCCACCTTGACCCGCGGGTCGATGTCGATGTCGAGCTCATCGAAGATGCGCTTGGTGTCGTCATACATCTTGCCGTGGTCGATAAACCAACCCCTGGTGGGGTAGCGGCCGAGCCACATGTTATCCATCACGGAGCGCTGCAACACCAGGTTGAGCTCCTGATGCACCATGGAGACGCCATTTTCCAGCGCCTCTTTCGAGGAGGTGAAGTTGATCTCCTGCCCCTTGAAGAAGATCTTGCCCTGATCCTTCTCGTAAATGCCGAACAGGCACTTGAGCAGGGTGGATTTCCCCGCTCCGTTCTCGCCCATCAACGCATGCACAGAATGAGGACGGACCCGTAAATTGACATTATCGAGTGCCTTGACGCCGGGAAAGCTCTTACTGACGTCAATCATCTCCAACAGCCATTCTGATTGTTGCTGTGTTGTCATATCAGCCATCACATCTGGTTGAAAAAAGGGCAAGGGGATCTCCCTTGCCCTGGAGGAGGGAATTACTCGAATTGGGACAGGTTGTCTTTATCCACACCGACGTAGGCAACACGTACTACCTTGTCGACGATATTCCACTTGGTGCCTTCACCGGCCGGTTTGCCTTCAGCCAGGTTCTTGGTCAGCTCGAAGGTGGCTTTAGCCTGGTTGGCCGCATCGTTCAGCACGGTACCCGCCATGGCACCGCTCTTGACCATGGCCAGCGCTTCCGGCAGTGCATCGACGCCAAACACCGGAATGGCAGTCTTGCCCTGGGCTTTCAGTGACTCGACCGCGCCCATTGCCATGCCGTCGTTGTTGGCGATGACCACTTCGATCTTGTTGGCGTTGGGGCCGGAGATCCAGGCGTCCATCTTGTCTTTCGCCATGGCGGTATCCCACATACCGGTATCCATGTGCAGTTGCTCGGTCTTGACGCCACCATCGTTCAGGGTCTTGACCACGTAGGAGGTGCGCGCTTCGGCATCCGGGTGGCCCGGCTCCCCTTTCAGCAGCACGAACTGGATCACGCCATCCTTGTTCAGATCCCACTCCGGATGGGCTTTCCAGTGTTTGGCAATCAGCTGACCCTGGATGATCCCTGACTCCTTGGAGTCGGTACCCACGTAGTAGGCCTTGTCGTAGCTGGCCAGATCGGTAGCGCTCGGCTCCTTGTTGTAGAAGACCACCGGGATATCTTCGCCCCGGGCTTTCTCAATCACCACCGGGGCCGCAGCCGGGTCTACCAGGTTGATGGCCAGCGCCTTCACCCCTTTGGCCAGCAGCACGTCGATCTGGTCGTTCTGCTTGGACTGGTCGTTCTGGGAGTCGTTCATCAGCAGCTCCACCCCCGGAGTGGCTGCCGCCTCCTTCTCGATGGCCTTGCGCACGACCGCCATGAAGTTGTCGTCGTATTTGTAGACGGTTACCCCGATACGGGTGTCAGCCTGGGCATTGGCGCCAGCCATCATGCCCATCAGCAGGGCGGCAACTGTGGTCAGTTTTTTCATTATGTGTGCTCCGATG
The DNA here is from genome assembly GCF_027705265.1 of Aeromonas sp. QDB11. Classification (NCBI taxonomy): domain Bacteria; kingdom Pseudomonadati; phylum Pseudomonadota; class Gammaproteobacteria; order Aeromonadales; family Aeromonadaceae; genus Aeromonas; species Aeromonas sp. QDB11. Next base: position 73,827 of record NZ_JAPDBM010000004.1, read on the forward strand.
TGTCTATCTGTGTTGTAGGGTGGCGAGCAATTGAGCAAGCGCCAGTCAATGTAATCAGTTTGTTGTCATTTCTTCTGTGATCATGACGACAAAATGAAAACGATTACACTCTGTTACATTGAGAGTTTTATTTTATTTATCAATGACATAAAAATTAAATTCGAATGAGAGACTCAAACAATTCCACTGCATAGAGGCTAGTCGTTATCGCTCTGTTGTCAAAACGGTCCGACTGATTCAACCGAGAGTGCAACCCCAGCGGTAACGGCACCCCAGCAACTGATACTCGGGACGCACGCTCTGGCTCCAGGAGTCATCGCCGCCCACCCCCATGTGGGCGCCATCGAGGCAGACCCATAGCCCCTCTTCGGCCACCAGATCGCTCTGGTGACGAGCCGCGGCCAGCTGTTGCTGACTGAAGCGGCTGGCACTGAAATGGAAGGTGCCGCTCACCGTCGTGCTGCCCAGCTGCAGCTGACGGGTATCGCAGCGCAAGCCGTTGTCGCTCGGGAAAACATAAGGGGTGTGCATGGCCTCCAGCGGCAAACTCCAGCGCCCCAGATCGGCGCCCAGCAGGCGATCCGGATAGTTCTCGTGAGGGCCGCGTCCCAACCATTCGGCTCGCGCCGGTACTTCGGCCAGATGGAGCAGCAGACCGATCCGCGGCAGCGACGGCAGCGCCTGCGCCAGCTCGGCCTCTATCTCCAGGCTCATGGTTCCGTCGTCGGCAAAGCGGTGATGCCAGTGACTCACCAGCAGCAACTCATCGTGGTGGAAGTAACCGTGACTGACCCGGATATCCCCTCCGGCGGCCGTGATCCCCAAACAGCGGTGCTGCCACTGCTCGAGGCCACACGCCTGCCAGCGGGCAATCCAGGAGTTGGGGTCGGCGTGATCCGCTTCGCTGGTGCCGATGTCGTTGTCGAGCGGCGCGCGGTAGAAGTGATCCATGATCGGCGCCAGCAACTGCTCCTGCCCCGATTTTTGCCAACTGGTGATGCGACCGCTCTGCTTGTCGAGCCGCCACTGACTGTTTGCAGCGCTGACCAACCAGCCATCCGGCTGCTCGGTCAGGGTGGCCGCAGCGGCGGGAGCTGGCAGGGCAAGGGGGGTCGGCAGAGTGAACTGCTGGCGGGCGACCTTGTGATCCGCCTGTGACCAGAGGGTGGCCTGTGGCTGAACGATGGCCAGATCGAGCCAGGCCAGTGAGCCTGCCGCAAAGGCGGGCAGCGTCTCGCTCAGGGTCAACTCGACCACCCCTTGCGGCGCCAGCGTGAGGGAAAACTCCCCCTGCTGCTGCACATGGCCGTTCTCGCACAGTTGCCAGGTGAGCCGTTCGTTGTCGGTTTCCCGGAACAGGTATTCACTCTCGATCCGCACCCGCAGCGGGTTTTGTGCGAGCAGGGCAAAGCGGAACGGCTGCTGGGCACGTTTTGCCTCGAACAGGGCAGGATGGGGGGAGCGATCCGGGAACAGCAGGCCGTTGCAGCAGAACTGGCGGTCATTTTGCAGATCGCCAAAATCGCCGCCATAGCCCCAGTAGTGGCGGCCATCGGCGGTGTATTTGTCGAGCCCCTGATCGACCCAATCCCAGACAAAGCCCCCCTGCAATCTCGGATGATCGCGAAACGCCTGCCAGTAGTGGGCATAGCCCCCCAGACTGTTGCCCATGGCGTGGGCATATTCGCAGAGGATCAACGGCCGGTGCTCGCCGGGCAGGCCGATCCACTTGGCCAGCGCCCACTTGGGCACCGCCGGGAAGGGTTGATCCTGATGGGTTCTGGCATACATGGGGCAGATGATGTCGGTAGCCGGGGTATCGGCCCCGCCCCCCTCGTACTGCACCGGACGGCTCGGGTCGCTGCGCTTGATCCAGCCATACATGGCATCGTGGGCCGGGCCGTAACCCGACTCGTTGCCCAGCGACCAGATGATGATGGAGGGGTGGTTGAAATCCCGCGCCACCATGCGGGTTGCCCGCTCCAGAAAGGCGTTGCTCCAGGCGGGATCCCGCGCCAGCCGCCCCATGGGGGTCATGCCGTGGGTCTCCAGATTCGCCTCGTCCACCACATAGAGGCCGAGCCGATCACAGAGGCGATAGAAGTCTGGGTGGTTGGGATAGTGGGAACAGCGCACCGCGTTGAAGTTGTGCCGCTTCATCAGCAGCAGATCCCGCTCCATGGTGGCGCGATCGATGGCATAACCCTTGGCGGGGTGATGCTCATGGCGGTTGGCGCCGCGAATGAGCAGCGGCTGACCGTTGACCCGCAGCAGGCCGCCACGGATCTCCACCACCCGAAAGCCCACATCGCACGCCTCGCTCTCGATGGCCTGGCCCTGCTCGTCAAGCAAGGTCAGGGTCAGGCGATAGAGATGGGGCGTCTCGGCGCTCCACTTGCGCGGCGCAGCCACGTCGAGCCACAGCTCGGCGCGATCGTCATAAGCCCCTTTTTCGTCAATGGCTTGGGTGCCGATCGGCTGGCGCAGGGTCGCAACCCGCTCGCTGCCGTCATAGAGATTGGCCTCTACCGACAGACCGGCCCCATTGGCCACCTGCAGGGCAATCTTGAGACGGCCATCCCGATAGCAGGCATCCAGCTCGGGGGTAACCCGGATATCCACCAGATGGCGGGCCGGTTTGTGCAGCAGGCTGACGGAGCGGAAGATCCCCGACAACCACCACATATCCTGATCTTCCAGATAGGAGCCATCGGACCAGCGCAGCACCAGCACCGCCAGCCGGTTGCAACCGGCGTGCAGGTAGGGGGTCAGATCGAACTCGGCAGGCAGGCGGCTGTCCTGGGAGTAACCGACCCAGCGGCCGTTGCAGAACAGGTGGAAGGCGCTGCTCACCCCGTCAAAGATGATCCGGCTCTGGCCGCTAGCCAGCCACTCGGCAGGCAGTTCAAACTCGCGGGAGTAGCAACCGGTGGGGTTCTCTGTCGGTACCCGGGGCGGATCGCAGGGAAAGGGATATTTGATATTGGTGTAGATGGGGCCATCGGTGAGCGGTCGCGCTGCCGGGTAGGCGGCATCCAGCTGCCAGTTGCCCGGTACGGTAATGGGACTGGCATCCACCAGATCCTGTTCCAGCCAGCTCTCGGGCACCCGCTCGGGGGCGGCAAAGAAGGAGAAGCGCCACTCACCATCGAGCAAGAGACGGGAAGAGGAGACCAGATCATCCCTGGCATCCATTTCGCTGCGCCAGCTGAACATGGGGGTATGGGCAGCCAGCCGGTTTACCGACGTAATGGCCTGAGTCTGCCAATCCTGACGCGCCACTATCTCCCTGAGCATTCACTCTCTCCCTGCTGATTGGAAAACGTATTCAGTCTAGAGAAGTATGACGCAGGGAACGGCGATCTCGCTCACACAGATGTAAACGATTACACTGATTTTGTTAAGTAAAGCGGAGTAAAAATGATTAAAAATAGGTAAAACAATAATTGTGCAAGAAACGGCCCCGAACAGGGCCGCAAAAGGGGGCTATCCGGCCCGAACCGGTGCCACCGAGTGGCGATTGATCAGGGTGGGGGTGTAGATCCGGCTCTGGGTCGCTTCACTCTCCCCCGCCGCCAGCTGAATGGCCAGCTTGGCCGCCTGGGCCGCCATCAGCTCGATGGGATAGCGCATGGTGGAGAGCTTGGGCCTCAGGTATCTGGCATAGATGATGTCATCGAAGCCCACCACCGAGACCTCCTCCGGCACTCGCAGGCCATTGTCCGCCAGCACGGAGATGGCGCCAGCCGCCATGGCATCGTTATAGGCAACCACAGCGGTCACCTTGAGCCCCTTGGCCAGCAGGTTGAGCATAGCGCGCTCGCCCCCCTCCTCGTTCGGCGTGCCGCTCTCGATAAGCTCGGGATCGGCGGCCAGCCCAGCCTCCATCAACCCATCCTGATAACCCTGCAGGCGCAGGGTGGCATCCTCGATGGCGTGATCCGAGCTGATAAAGGCGATATGGCGGTGGCCCAGCTCGATCAGATGACGGGTCGCCGTGGCGGCACCCAACCGGTTGTTGAGGGCGATGCAGCGCCCCTTGAGGGCCGGAATATCGCGGTTGATCAGCACCATACCGGGCACCCGCATGGCGTAATCGTAAAGCTCTTCGTCGCTCAGCGCCTTGCTGTGCACCACCAGCGCCTCACAGCGTTTGCCGATCAGCAGCTCGATCGCTTCACGCTCCTGACGCGCCTTGTGAAAACCGTTACCCATCAGCAGGTGGAGGTTCTGCTCGACGGCGATGCCGGAGACCCCCTTCACCAGTGCACCGAAGAAGGGATCCGCCACGTCACCGACCACGACGCCCATGGTGTCACAGGTCTGGCTGACCAGAGCCCGCGCGTTGGCGTTGGGGGTGTAGCCCAGTTCGGCCATGGCCTTCTGCACCACTTCGCGAGACGCGGCGCTGGCCTTGGGGGAGTTGTTCATCACCCGTGAAACCGTTGCCACCGACACATTGGCCAAACGGGCGACATCCTTGATGGTGCTCATGCTGTTTTCACTTCTTTCACTGTGCAATAGAGCGCCATTATACCCAGCAAACCCATTGAAAACAGGGGTGAAATAAATATCTGCTGCCAGGATAATCACAAAAACAGTGTAATCGTTTACACTGTTTTGCAAGCAAGCTCACAGTTTGGTCGCCACACCCTCGGCTAGACTCCTTCCAGACACTTTTTCAGTGGAGAGCAAGATGAACGTTCTGGTCACCGGCGGTTGCGGATATATCGGCAGCCACACCTGTCTGGCCCTGCAAGCGGCAGGCATGAATCCCGTGGTGGTCGACAACCTCGGCAACAGCAAGCGCAGCGTGCTGGCCCGAGTCGCCGCCATCAGCGGCCAGCAACCCCTGTTCTATCAAGGGGATATTCGTGATGCGGCCCTGTTGGACCGGATCTTTGCCGAACAGCAGATCGATGCTGTGATCCACTTTGCCGCCCTCAAAGCGGTCGGTGAATCGACCCGCATTCCACTGGATTACTACGAGAACAACCTCGGCGGCACCCTCACCCTGCTGCAGGCGATGAAACGGGCCGGGGTGCACAATCTGGTGTTCAGCTCCTCGGCGACGGTCTACGGCGATCCCGCCAGCCTGCCGATCCGCGAGGATTTCCCCCGCAGCGCCACCAATCCCTACGGGCGATCCAAGCTGATCATCGAGGAGATCCTCGAAGATCTGCAGCTGGCCGAGCCCCACTGGAGCATGACCCTGCTGCGCTACTTCAATCCGGTCGGCGCCCACGAGTCGGGCACCATGGGTGAAGACCCGCAAGGTATCCCCAACAACCTGATGCCCTATATCACCCAGGTGGCCATCGGCCGTCGCGACTGCCTCTCGGTCTTTGGAAACGATTACCCCACCCCAGACGGCACCGGCGTACGCGACTACATCCACGTGATGGATCTCGCCGAGGGGCACGTCAAGGCACTGCAACACTGCGCCGGCAAGGGTGGCGTGCACACCTACAACCTGGGCACAGGCCAAGGCCAGAGCGTGTTGCAGCTGGTCGCCGCCTTCTCTGCTGCCTGCGGCAAGCCGCTGCCCTTTCGCATCGAACCGCGCCGCTCGGGCGACATCGCCGCCTGCTGGGCCGATCCGGCCAAGGCCGAGCGCGAGCTGGGCTGGCAGGCAACCCGGGACATCGACGCTATGTGCGCCGACAGCTGGCGCTGGCAATCCGCCAACCCGAACGGTTACGAGGAGTAGGCCTGCCTGCTCCCTGTTAATAGATGACCTTATTTTTCAATACCTTATTCAGGAGAGATGATGTTCAACCCCGTCGATCATCCCCATCGCCGCTTCAACCCGCTGACCGGCCAGTATGTGCTGGTCTCCCCCCACCGGGCCAAACGCCCCTGGCAGGGACAGGTGGAGAAGGTGAGTCAGGCCCCCAAACAGGCCCACGATCCCGACTGCTTCCTCTGCGCGGGCAATACCCGGGTCACCGGTGACATCAACCCCGACTATCAGGGCACCTTCGTCTTTACCAACGACTTCGCCGCCCTGATGCAGGATACCCCGGCCGCCGATAACGCCAGCGATCCCCTGCTGAAGCTGGAGGCCGCCCGCGGCACCAGCCGGGTCATCTGCTTCTCGCCGGATCACGGCAAGACCCTGCCCGAGCTGCCGCTGCCCGCCATCGAGGGGGTGATCACCACCTGGATGGATCAGGTCGCCGAGCTGTCGGCCCAGTGGGAGTGGGTGCAGGTCTTTGAAAACAAAGGGGCCGTCATGGGCTGCTCCAACCCGCACCCCCACGGCCAGATCTGGGGCAGCGACTTCCTGCCCAACGAGATCGCCCGCGAAGAGCAGCACCAGCGCGACTGGCTGGCGGAGCATGGCCGCCCCATGCTGCTGGAGTATGTGGAGCGGGAACTGGCGGATCGCTCGCGCATCGTGGTGGAAACCGAGCACTGGCTCGCCGTCGTCCCCTTCTGGGCCGCCTGGCCGTTTGAAACCCTGCTGCTGCCCAAGGCGCACGTCCCCTCCATGCTCAACCTGACCCAGGCTCAGCAACAGGATCTGGCGGTGGCGCTCAAGGAGCTCACCAGCCGTTACGACAACCTGTTCGAGTGCAGTTTCCCCTACTCCATGGGCTGGCACTTTGCACCGCCCAAATCGGATTGCCCCGAGGCGTGGCAGCTGCACGCCCACTTCTATCCGCCGCTGCTGCGCTCCGCCACCGTGCGCAAATTCATGGTCGGCTTCGAGATGCTGGCCGAAACCCAGCGCGACCTTACCCCCGAGCAGGCTGCCGAACGGCTGCGTGCCCTGAGCCCCATTCACTACACCCAGACCAGCCACACCAATGAGGAGGCCCTATGACCCCGAGCCAATGCGTCAGCACCGTTTTTGCCGAGCAATTTGCCAAAGCGCCCGATCTGCTGGTGCGCGCCCCCGGTCGCGTCAACCTCATCGGTGAACATACCGACTACAACGACGGCTTCGTGCTGCCCTGCGCCATCGACTACGAGACCTGCGTCGCCATCGGCCTGCGCGATGACCAGCAAGTGCAGGTGATCGCCGCCGACTACGACAACCAGCGCGACCAGTTCGACCTCGGCCAGCCCATCGAACATCACCCCAGCCAGCGCTGGAGCGACTACATCCGCGGCGTGGTGAAATATCTGCAGGAGCGTGGTTATGCCCTGCGCGGCCTCGATCTGGTGGTTTCCGGCAACGTGCCGCAGGGGGCTGGGCTCTCCTCCTCTGCCTCACTGGAAGTAGCCATCGGTCAGGCCTTCAAGGAGGCGCTGGGGCTCGACATCACTCAGGCGGAGATCGCCCTCAACGGTCAGCAGGCGGAGAACCAGTTCGTCGGCTGCAACTGCGGCATCATGGATCAGATGATCTCCGCCAGCGGCAAAACCGACCACGCCCTGCTGCTCGACTGCCGCTCGCTGGAGACTCGCCTCATCCCCATGCCCACCGATCTGGCGGTGCTGATCGTCAACTCCAATGTGCGCCGCGGTCTGGTGGATAGCGAATACAACTCCCGCCGCCAGCAGTGCGAAGCGGCTGCCCGCCACTACGGGGTCAAGGCGCTGCGCGACCTTGATCTGGCCGGACTGGAAGCGGGCAAGGCCGGGCTGGATGAGGCCTGCTATCGTCGTGCCCGCCACATCGTCGGTGAAAACGCCCGCACTCTGGCCGCCGCCGATGCACTGGCGAGCCACGACCTGACCCGTCTCGGCGAGCTGATGGCCGAGTCGCACGCCGCCATGCGCGATGACTTTGAAATCACAGTGCCCGCCATCGACGGTCTGGTGGAGATCATCAAGGCTAAAATCGGCACAGATGGCGGCGTGCGGATGACCGGCGGCGGCTTCGGCGGCTGCGTGGTCGCCCTGCTGCGCCCCGAGAAAGTAGCCGAGGTGATTGCCGCGGTTGAAGCCGAGTATCCGACCCGCTTCGGCCTCAAGGCCGACTGCTACGTCTGCTCTGCCAACGCCGGTGCAGGCAAGCTATGAACAGCACCATGACGCCATTCGAACTGGAAAACGAGGAGGGGCTGCGCCTGCGCGGCCTCGATTTTGGCGCCACCCTCACCTCCCTCACTCTGCCGGTGGCGGGCCAGCGCCGTGAAGTGCTGCTGGGCTGCGCCGATGAGGCCTATCCCACCCAGCAGGTGTGGCTGGGTGCGGTGGCGGGCCGCTTTGCCAACCGCATTGGTGGCGCCGAGCTGGTACGCGATGGCGAGCACTGGCCGCTGGATGCCAATCAGGTACCCAACTGTCTGCACGGCGGGCAGGCAGGCTTTCATCGCCAGCAGTGGCAAATCAAGGAGCTGGAGGCGGATCGGGTCAAGCTGGTGTTGCTCTCCCGTAGTGGGGATCAGGGCTTTCCCGGCAATCTGCGGGTAACGCTGGAGTATCGGCTGGAGCAGAGCGATCTGGTGATCGATTTTGTCGCCAGCACGGATGCGCCGACCCCGGTCAGCCTCACTAGCCACGCCTACTTCAATCTCGATGGGTCAGCCGATGGCGGCGATGTGCGCAATCACCTCATCAGCCTTAACGCTGACCACTTCCTGCCGACCGATCCGAGCGGTCTGCCGCTCGCCATCACCCCGGTGGAGGGGCCGTTCGATCTGCGCCACGAGCGCCTGATTGGCCAGGATTGGCTGAGCCATCCCCGGCAACAACAGGCCAAGGGATACGATCACGCGTTTGTGCTCAACGGACCGGCTGCCGAGTGTGCTGCACGGGTGGTCTCGGGGGATCGCCAGCTGGCAATGGAGGTCTACACCAACCAACCCTCGCTGCAGTTTTACACCGGCAACTGGCTGGCCAATACCCCGAACCGCAGCGGCCTGTCGCACCGGGATCACGACGGCTTCTGTCTTGAGGCGCAACAGCTACCGGACAGCCCCAATCGCCCCGAGCTGGGCAACCCCTGGCTGCTGCCGGGCGGGCGTTATCACCACCAGACCCGCTACCGCTTTATCCGCGACTAACTTAAAGAATTCATGATTTTTACATAGCCTCAGCAGTCACAATCGAGCAAGATATGCCGCCCCGAGACCCTTTCGGGGCGTTTTTACATCAACGAAGTTAAGGATTGTTTGTTCGATGACTGACACTTATAGCCTGCTGGTCGCCTTTATTCTGGGCGTCGTCGAGGGGCTGACCGAGTTCCTCCCCGTCTCCTCCACCGGCCACATGATTATCGTCGGCCATCTGCTGGGCTTTGAAGGGCCCAAGGCTGCCACTTTCGAAGTGGTGATCCAACTGGGCTCCATCCTCGCCGTGGTCGCCGTCTTCTGGCGTCGCCTGTTTGGCCTGATTGGCATCCACTTTGGCCAGAAGCCGTCCCAGGATCACGCCACCCTGTCGCTGGTACATGTCATCCTCGGCATGATGCCCGCCATCGTGGTCGGTCTGGCCATCCACAGCTGGATCAAGGCCAACCTGTTTGGCCCACAAACCGTAATGTACGCGCTGGTCGCGGGGGGCATCCTGCTGATCATCGCCGAGAAATTCCGCCCGGCAGTCACAGCCGAAACCCTGGATGACATCAGCTACAAGCAGGCGTTTGGCATCGGTCTGTTCCAGTGTCTGGCCCTGTGGCCAGGCTTCTCCCGCTCCGGCGCCACCATCAGTGGTGGCATGCTGATGGGGATCAGCCGTCACGCCGCCGCCGAGTTCTCCTTCATCATGGCAGTGCCCATGATGGTTGCGGCCAGTGGGCTGGATCTCTACAAGAGCCGCGATTTCCTCTCGATGGCCGACTTCCCGATGTTTGCCGTGGGCTTTATCACCGCCTTCGTGGTAGCGATGTTTGCGATCAAGACCTTCCTGACATTGATCCGCCGCATCGACTTCATCCCGTTCGCCATCTACCGCTTTATCGTGGCATTCGCCGTCTATCTGGTGTTTGTCGCCTGACCGGCAGCCTGCAATGAAATGACAAAAGGGACCTATCTGGTCCCTTTTTCTATGGCGTCATGGTGCTCAGTAGAGGTGCTGGCTGATGCCGTTCAGCAGCCGCGACAGCCCCTTGGTGAACTGCACCGGCGCATCCTGTACCGTGTAGCAGAGGCAGCCATCGGGCGTATGCGGGCTGTGGGAGTGGCTGGCATCGCGCCAGATGAAATCACCCGCCTTGTAAAGGGTATCGCCATCCTGAATATTGCCCGCCAGCAGCAGGGTCAGCTCATAGCCCTGATGAGTGTGTTCGGGGATGCGGCCGCCCGCTTCGATGTGGAGCAAACTGGCTCGCGCCCCCATCTCGTCCAGCGGCAAACTCTGTTGACGAATGGCCCCGATATGGCGCCACTTGGGCGAACGATAACGGGCCAGCACCCGTGGCAAACGGTAGGCGTGACCGGCCACCTCCAGCTCGCCGGGCTGTGCTCGGGGCTGGTCGTGTGTTGGCTCGGAGAGGGGCTCAGCCAGCGGCTGGGCCAGAATATCCGCCAGCATGGCGTCGAATCCGGCATCCAGCGCCACTTCATCGCGGGAGTCCAGCTCGGGCTCTGCTGGCGAGGCAAGATATTGCTGCGCCAGCTCTTCTTCGAATGTCTTTAGTCGGGCAGCACAATCGGGGCAGAGTTCACAGTGAGCGGAGAGCCCCACCGCCAGCGGCAGAGGGAGCTCGTCGGCGGCGAAGGCACGCAGCATAGGGTCGGTCGGATGGGCTTTAATCATGGCCTTGCTCCACTTGCTCTTTCAATTTCTGTAACGCCAGTCTGAGGCGGGACTTGATGGTACCGAGCGGCACGCCGAGTCGCTCCGCCAGCTCCTGCTGGGAGAACTCCTGCAGATAGATGCCGCGCACCACCTGCTGTTGCGGCTCCGGCAGGGTGCCCAGATAGTGGGCCATCTGACGGGTCAGTACCGCATCCTCACCCCCGCTCAGATGCTCCTCTTCGGCCTGAAACTCCAGCACCGGCCACAGCTCTTCGGCACAGAGATCCTCCTTGCTGGCGCGACGACGGCGCAGCATGTCGAAGCACTGGTTGCGCATCACGGTGTAGATCCAGGTGGTTGGCGCCCCCTTCTCGGGGTGGTAGAGGCGCGCCTTCTGCCACACCAGCAGCATGGTCTCCTGTACCAGCTCCATGGCGTTGGCTTCGCTGCCGAGGTGGCGCAGGCCGTAGCTGCGAATACGCGGCGCAAAGTGTTGGAACAGGCGGGCAAAAGCAGCCTTGTCGGCCTGCTCTGCCACCCTGATCAGCAGAGATTTGAGGTCGCCATCCGGGTTATCCATCACGGGTGAGGTCCTGCGTATGGTCGAGTGTGGTTGGCCAGTATATGCCATTGCGCCATCCCTTTGGTGTGCTGTCGAACATCATGCTGTGGTGATGACTTGTACGGTGCTGCGGCAGTGGCGGATCAGCGGGTCAGAAAAAATCAGTGGCTGGCCACCAGTACCCCCTTGAGCAGGGCGATGGCGGGCTGATTGTCGGCGGCGGCCAGCAGCAGCTGTTTCTGCTCGGGGGGGATAGGCAGCACCTCCAGCCAGCGTTGGGCCACCCAGTTGCCATCGTCCCAGCGGGGGGCGGGATAGAGGGCGGCGTAGTCGGGATAGTCGGCAAACACCTCCCGCAGCGCCTCGACCAGCGGTTGCTGATCGGGATGGAGCCGGCGGGGCGGCCAGGCCGTCAGCGGCGTCACCTCGCCGATACGCAGGCCATCCTGCTCCTGCCACAGATCCTCTATCTGCACCCGCTCCATCCCCTGCACCGTGATCCCCAGCATGCCGTCCGGCAGCCGGTCGAAATCGATGATGGTGACCCGGGTGGCGATGGGCAGCATGTTGCGCAAGGCGTCGGGCTGGCGAGGGTCCACCATGCAGAGGGCAAAGCCGGACTCCCCCGCCTCGGCGATCATCCGCTGGTATCTCGGTTCGAAGATCCGCAGCGGCATGATGCCACCGGGCAGCAGGTGGGCAGATAGGGGAAACAGCGCCAGTCGCATCGCAAACTCCTCGGTTGGGAACCTCTGTTGATACGCCGGGCCAGAGGGAGGAGATCATTCCCGTCAGCGGAAAGGAAAAACCCTTAACAATCAGGGGAAAATAGCCTGGACAAGCCGCTTCGATATGCAGTAGAAATGGATAAGCACCGTAATTTCCGCCCAATATTCTGGAATATGGCGCCAAACGCAGTGAAATATCCGCCCGACAGCGAGCGGCGGGTCATCCCTATAGTTTTCTCGGGCCGATGCGGGTAAAATTCACGCCCTTATATATCAGTCATTTTTCGACGCGCAACCTTGGTGGTCAGTTATGAAAGAGCATATTCATCATCTACTTGAACAAACGGTAGCCAATCTCAAGTCAGCAGGCGTCCTGCCGGTGGACCTGGAAGCCCGCGTGCAAGTAGACCGATGCAAGGAAAAAGCTCACGGCGACCTGGCTACCAACCTGGCCATGCTGCTGGCCAAACCGGCACGCAAGAATCCCCGTGAGCTGGCGGCGGCCATCATCGAGCACCTGCCCGCCTCCGACCTGATCGCCAAGGTCGAGATCGCCGGTCCCGGCTTCATCAACTTCTTCTTTGACCAGCGCTGGCTGGCCGGTCAGGTCGAGGCCATGGTGACCTCTGCCAACGCCAACGTACGGTTGCCCGCGCCACAAACCGTGGTGGTGGACTACTCCGCCCCCAACGTGGCCAAAGAGATGGCGGTGCACCACATCCGCTCCACCGTACTCGGTGATGTAGCTGCGCGCGCGCTGGAATTCCTCGGCCACAAAGTGATCCGTGCCAACCACATCGGCGACTGGGGCACCCAGTTCGGCATGCTGATCGCCTATCTGGAGAAAATGTCCAACGAGCACGCCAGCGACATGGCGCTCAAGGATCTGGAAGCCTTCTACACCCAGGCCAAGCGTTGCTACGACGAAGACGAAGCCTTCGCCGAGCGCGCCCGTAACTACGTGGTCAAGCTGCAGGGTGGCGACGAGTACTGCCGTACCATGTGGAAGAAGCTGGTCGACATGACCATGGAACAGAACCAGATCAACTACGACCGCCTGAATGTCTCCCTGACCAACAAGGACATCATGGGCGAGTCCATGTACAACGACATGCTGCCGGAGATCGTGGCCGACCTGAAAGCCAAGGGGCTGGCGGTCGAGAGCGAAGGCGCCACCGTTGTCTTCCTGGACGAGTTCAAGAACAAGGATGGTGAAGCCATGGGCGTCATCATCCAGAAGAGCGATGGCGGTTTCCTCTACACCACCACCGACATCGCCTGTGCCAAATACCGTTATGAAACCCTGGGCGCCGACCGTGTCATGTACTTCATCGACTCCCGTCAGCACCAGCACCTGATGCAGGCCTGGACCATCACCCGCAAGGCGGGCTATGTACCGGAATCCGTACCGCTCGAGCACCACGCCTTCGGCATGATGCTGGGCAAGGATGGTCGTCCCTACAAGACCCGCTCCGGTGGCACCGTCAAGCTGGTTGATCTGCTGAACGAGGCCGAAGAGCGCGCCGCTGCGCTGCTGGAGAGCCGCAACAGCGACCTCTCCGCCGAAGAGAAGGCCAACGTGGTCAACGCCATCGCCATGGGCGCGGTGAAGTATGCGGATCTTTCCAAGAACCGTACCACCGACTACATCTTCGACTGGGACATGATGCTGTCGTTTGAAGGCAACACTGCTCCTTACCTGCAGTATGCCTACACCCGGATCCAGTCCATCTTCCGCAAGGCCAACATCGATGCCGAGGCGCTGACCGGCAACGTGACCCTGAACGAGGAAGCCGAAGAGGTACTGGCCCAGAAGCTGATCCAGTTCTCCGACGCGGTCAACGGCGTGGCAGACAAAGGCATGCCGCACCTGCTCTGTACCTACCTGTACGAGTTGTCCGGCAACTTCATGACCTTCTATGAAGCCTGCCCGATCAACAAGGATGGCGTGGACGAAGCGACCCGTCAGAGCCGTCTGCTGCTGTGCGCCGCCACCGCCAAGGTGCTGAAACTGGGCCTCGGCGTACTGGGCATCCATACCCTGGAGCGCATGTAATAGATGGCAACCCGGGATTATGTCGGCAGCCGCCCGCGACGTCGGGCGGGTGGCCGCAATACCAAGAAAGCGGCCCCTCGCCGCTTTCCTGTTATTCCAGTGCTGCTGGTCGTGGCACTGCTGGCAGGCTTTGGTGGCTTCCTTTACATGATCAATGGCAAGGGCAACGACGCCCCCACCATTGAGGAGCAGGTAAAGGCCAACAAGCCAAAAGCGCAGAATAACGGGCTGCCCCAGGAGAAGTGGAGCTACATCGAACGGCTTGAGAACAAGCAGGTCGATATCATAGAGCCGCCGACCCAGCCGGGTGTGCTGCCGCCACCGCCGGCAGATACCATGACCCTGCAGCCGGAAAAACTGCCGCAGCCGGTGCCGACCGACATTCCCCAACCGGGAACGCCCATCGGCCAGCCCAAGCCCTATCAGCCCAATCCGGCGACCACCCCTTCCACCTCCGGTGCACCGGTTGCCAGCGCGCAAGAGCAGGTGATCGACCGCAAGGCCGAACGGGAACGGATGGAGCGGGAGATCCGCGCCGAGCTGGAACGGGAGCGGGCCGAAGCGGCCAAGGCCAAAGCGGCCACTCCGCCAGCCCAGACCGCAGCCGCCGACAGCGGTCGCTATATGATGCAGTGCGCCGCCCTGCGCTCGCAGGATTCCGCAGAGTCGCTCAAGGCGCGTATCGCCTTCACCGCCGGCCTCTCTTCCAGCCTGCAGGTGATCAATGGCGCCAACGGCACCGTCTACAAGGTGATGGTGGGCCCCTTCAACGGCAAGGCGGCCGCCGACGCGGCCAACAGCAAGCTGCAGAGCTCCGGCATCAGCGGCTGCATTCCCAAGAAAGGGTAATCCGCTTACCGATGACGCAGGGCCGGGTGGCAACACCCGGCCCTGTTCTTTTGGTGTCACTCGCACCCATGCTCTTTACTACCCCGTTTATCCCGACCAAAGGCAGGGTTGAAAAGCCCGTTTGCCATCCCCATCTTTCTTGCCATGTACAGTCAGGCCGTCATTCGGCTCAAGCGAGGTAAGTAAAGTGACTACCATAGTTTCAGTTCGCCGCAACGGTCAGGTCGTCATCGGTGGCGATGGCCAGGTCTCTCTTGGCAACACCGTCATGAAGGGCAACGCCCGCAAGGTTCATCGTCTCTATAACGGCAAGGTGCTGGCCGGTTTCGCTGGCGGTACCGCCGACGCCTTCACCCTGCTCGAGCGTTTCGAAGCAAAACTGCAGGCCCATCAGGGTAATCTGGAGCGCGCCGCCGTGGCGCTGGCCAAAGATTGGCGCACCGATCGCGCCCTGCGCCGCCTCGAAGCGCTGCTGGCCGTGGCCGACGAACACAAATCCTTCATCATCACCGGTAACGGTGACGTGGTGCAGCCGGAGCACGATCTCATCGCCATCGGCAGCGGCGGCAACTTCGCCCAGTCCGCCGCCATCGCGCTGCTGGAAAACACCGAGCTGGATGCCAGGACCATTGTCGAGAAGTCCCTCAAGATTGCGGGCGACATCTGCGTCTTCACCAACGGCAACCACACCATCGAAGTGCTGGACTACAGCGCCAAGTAAGGGCGCCCGTCAGCCAACTCATTCTCCAAGGGGTGGGCCCTGCCCGCCCCGGATACAGGAACACCATCATGTCCGAGATGACCCCGAGAGAAATCGTCCACGAGCTGGACAGACACATCATTGGTCAGGCCGATGCCAAGCGCGCCGTTGCCGTTGCCCTGCGCAACCGCTGGCGCCGGATGCAACTCGATGAAGAGATGCGTCATGAAGTGACCCCGAAGAACATCCTGATGATCGGCCCGACCGGTGTCGGCAAGACCGAGATCGCCCGTCGTCTGGCCAAGCTGGCCAACGCCCCCTTCATCAAGGTGGAAGCGACCAAGTTCACCGAAGTGGGCTATGTCGGCAAGGAAGTGGACAGCATCATCCGCGATCTGACCGATGCCGCCATCAAGCTGGTGCGCGAAACCGAGATGGAGAAGATGAAATATCGCGCCGAGGAGGCCGCCGAAGAGCGCATCCTCGACGCCCTGCTGCCCAACCCGCGCAACACCTGGGGTGAGGAAGAGAAAGCCGACAACTCCAACACCCGCCAGATCTTCCGCAAGAAACTGCGGGAAGGTCAGCTGGATGACAAGGAGATCGAGCTGGAGCTCTCCGCCTCCCCGATGGGCGTCGAAATCATGACCCCGCCGGGCATGGAAGAGATGGCCAACCAGCTGCAGGGACTGTTCCAGAACCTGGGTCAGAACCAGAAGAAGAAGCGCAAGATCAAGGTCAAAGAGGCCATGAAGGCGCTGATCGAAGAGGAAGCGGCCCGTCTGGTCAATCCGGAAGAGCTGAAGCAGAAAGCGATCGCTGCGGTCGAGAACAACGGCATCGTCTTCCTCGACGAGATCGACAAGATCTGCAAGCGCGGCGAGAGCTCTGGCCCCGATGTCTCCCGTGAAGGGGTACAGCGCGACCTGCTGCCGCTGGTTGAAGGTTGCACCGTCAACACCAAGCACGGCATGGTCAAGACCGACCACATCCTGTTTGTCGCCTCCGGCGCCTTCCAGATCGCCAAGCCGTCCGACCTCATCCCCGAGCTGCAGGGCCGTCTGCCGATCCGGGTCGAGCTGACCGCACTCACCACTGATGACTTCGAGCGCATCCTGACCGAACCGAACGCCTCCCTGACCGATCAGTACAAGGCGCTGATGGCCACCGAAGGGGTCAACATCGAGTTCACCAAGGATGGCATCCGCCGTCTGGCCGAAGCGGCGTGGCAGGTTAACGAGCGTACCGAGAACATCGGTGCCCGCCGTCTTCACACCGTGATGGAGCGCCTGATGGAGGATATCTCCTATGACGCCTCCGAGAAGTCCGGCGAGACCTTTGTCATCGACACCGACTACGTCAACGCCCACCTCGGTGCGCTTGTCGAGGATGAGGATCTGAGCCGCTTTATTCTGTAAGCGCAGTTCTGTTTGTAAAAAAACGCCTCCAGAAATGGGGGCGTTTTGCATTTTAAGCCCCTAACCACCCTCTCCAGTCATTGACGAGGCTGTCAACTAAGGCACTGATATTATTGGTTTTACTATCTAATGGAACATGCCAATGACTGAACGTGAACCGGATATTGTGACAGTGAATGGTCGTCAGATTGATTTCATTGAGATCCATGAGGACGGCCCCCTTGTGCCACTTATTTTGAGCAGATCACAGGGTGGCGGAGTAATCCAACTCGGAGGCTCAGGACAAAAAATTCGCCTGAGCATCAATCCAGGCAGCAGCGATTGGCAATGGCTTGACTCAATATCTCGGCAAAGAAGATACAGCTTGGATTTTGAGTCTGCTTGCATCGCTACATTAAGAAAAAAGATCGGTAAACGTGGTTCTATTGTCGGCAATACCCACGACACTTGGTATCTCGAGTTTCCTGACTGGGACACCAGCCAATAAGCGACATCATGGACGCCTCCCTATGTGGAGGCGTCCTTTTTCATCTCCGCTGAAATTCGCTCAAAAAAAGATCTGTCTACTTCTGTGCAATTGATTTATACATACGTATAAATCAGATCGAAATCTGCGCAACTGGAACCCGAAAGATGAATCCAACCCGGCAAAAACTGCTCGTTACCAGCCTTGCCATCGCCAGCGAGAAGGGGCTACGCGGCCTGACGGTGCGCGAGCTGGCGGCGGCGGCCGAGGTGAACCTTGGCTCTTTCGTCTACCACTTCGGCAACCGCGACGCCTTTATCGACGAGCTGGTCGAGCTCTGGTACGCCCCCCTCTATGACGAGCTCAAGACGGTAGCAGCCAAAGGCTCCTACCCCTCTGCCATCGCCATGTTCGAGGCCACCATGGAGGCGCTGATCGGGCTGGTGGCGCGCCAGCGCGGCTTTATCAACCACCTGTTTGGCGATGCGCTGGCGGGCGAAGGGGCGGCCCAGCGTTTTCTGCTCAGCCTGCCGCGCCGCCATCCCCTGCTGCTGATCGAACAGGTACGGATGGCACAGGCGGAAGGGTCGCTGGTCACCCGCTCCAGCTGATGATCTTCATCATGGGGTCGGTCGGCCTGCCGCTGGTGATCGCCGGCAGCGGTCGCCAGCTCGGCTGGCTGCCTGAACAGGCGGCCCCCTTTCTCAGCCAGATAGACAACCCCGAGGCCGCCAGACAGCGGCTGGTATGGGCCCTGCGCGGCCTGCGCTCCACCGACATGAAAGAAGGAGAAGCAGCATGAAACAACGCATTGCAATCGTGGCCCTGCTGCTAACCGTTATCGGCGGCTACCTCTGGTGGCAGGGGCGCCCCGCCGACGGCTCCATCCTCTACGGCAACGTCGATATTCGCGACGTCAATCTGGCCTTTCGGGTCGGCGGCCGCGTCGATCAGGTGCTGGTCGATGAGGGGGATAGGGTAAAAGCCGGTCAACTGCTGGCCCGCCTCGATCCGGTTCCCCTCACCCACAGCCGCGACAGCGCCCGCGCCAATCTGGCTGCGCTCACTGCCGCCAACGCCTTGATCCACAAAGGCTATCGCAGCGAAGAGACCGACCGCGCCCGGGCCGCACTGGCCGCCGCCGAAGCCGCTGCGCTGGAGGCCGACCAACAGTGGCGCCGCCAGAGCGCATTGGCAACCACCGGCGCCATCTCCCGCGGTCAGCTCGATACAGCCCGCTCCCAGCGAGATCAGACCCAGGCGCAGGTGCGCTCCGCCCGCGAGCAGCTCGCCCAGCTCGAAACCGGCTACCGCCCGGAGGAAATCGCCCAGTCCGATGCCCAGCTGGAAGGGGCCAAAGCGGCGCTCGCCAGTGCCGAACTGGCGCTGGCGGATGCCAACCTGACCGCCCCCAGCGACGGCATCATCATCAGTCGCGCCATCGAGAACGGCAGCATGGTGCAGAGCGGAGCGACCGCCTTCAACCTCTCCCTGACCGCGCCAGTCTGGGTGCGCGCCTATGTGGAGGAGCCCTGGCTCGGTCACTTCCCGAGCGGCGCCAAA
Organism: Aeromonas sp. QDB11; assembly: GCF_027705265.1. Classification (NCBI taxonomy): domain Bacteria; kingdom Pseudomonadati; phylum Pseudomonadota; class Gammaproteobacteria; order Aeromonadales; family Aeromonadaceae; genus Aeromonas; species Aeromonas sp. QDB11. The sequence goes on from NZ_JAPDBM010000004.1 coordinate 92,804, forward strand.
GTGACCCTCACCACCGACTCGCGGCCGGATCAGCCCTATCACGGGGTGGTGGGATTTGTCTCGCCGACCGCCGAGTTCACCCCGAAATCGGTGGAGACGCCTGACCTGCGCACTCACCTCGTCTACCGGTTGCGCATCGTGGTGCAGGATCCCGACCCGGCCCTGCGCCAAGGGATGCCGGTCACCGTCAGGCTGGCGCCATGAGCTGCGCCATCTCCCTTGAGGGGCTCACCAAACGCTTTGGCGAGCGGGTCGCCCTCAACGCCATCTCGGCCACCATTCCGACCGGTGGCATCACCGGGCTGGTCGGCCCCGACGGCGCGGGCAAGAGCACTTTGCTGCGCCTGCTGGCCGGTCTGCTGATCCCGGAAGCGGGCACCATCCGGGTGCTGGGGCTGGATCCGGTGAGCGAGGGGGATCTGCTGCGTCAGCGCCTCGGCTACATGCCCCAGCAGTTCGGCCTCTACGAGGATCTCAGCGTGCTGGAGAACCTCACCCTCTACGCTGACTTGCGCGGCGTACTGGAGCCCGAACGCACGCCCACCTTTGCGCGGCTGCTCGCCTTCACCGATCTTGCCCGCTTCACCGCGCGGCCTGCGGGCAAGCTCTCTGGCGGGATGAAGCAGAAGCTCGGGTTGGCCTGCGCCCTGCTCGGCACCCCGGATGTGCTGCTGCTCGACGAGCCGGGGGTCGGGGTCGATCCCATCTCTCGCCGCGCCCTCTGGCAGATGGTGCGCGAGCTGGCCAAGGGGGGGATGACGGTGCTCTGGAGTACCGCCTATCTCGATGAGGCGGAGCTGTGCGACCACGTGCTGCTGATGGCGGATGGCGAGGTGCGCACCAGCGGCACGCCAGCCGATCTGATGGGGGCCATGGCCAGCCGCTGCTGGCTGCTGGAGGCGGGGCAACTGGATGGCCGCGAGCGGCGCGCCCTGCTACGCCGGGCACTGGCTCATCCGGCGGTAATGGATGGCGCGGTGGCAGGGGAGCGGGTTCGCCTGCTGCTGCATCCGGGCATGACGCCCCCACCGCTCCCGGAGCTGCATCTCGCCAACGGCGCCTTTCAACCGGCCCAGCCCCGGCTGGAGGATGCCTTTATCGACCTGCTCGGCGGCGGCCCCGGCGGGGAGTCGAGTCTGGCAGCCGGGATGCGGGAAGCCGAACTGCCGCAGGGGGTCTCCCCCGAGGCGGTGATCGAGGCGCGCCACCTCACCAAGCGCTTCGGCGATTTTGCCGCCACCGATGATGTCAGCTTTGCGGTGCGCCGCGGCGAGATCTTCGGCCTGCTCGGCCCCAACGGGGCGGGCAAGTCCACCACCTTCAAGATGGAGTGCGGCCTGCTGCGCCCGAGCGAGGGGCAGGCGCTGGTGACCGGCATCGATCTGGCCCACAGCCCCTCGGCGGCGCGTCAGCGCCTCGGCTACATGGCGCAGAAGTTCTCCCTCTACAAGCAGCTCACCGTGGCCCAGAACCTCTCCTTCTTCGCCGGTATCTACGGCCTGTTCGGCCGCCATCAGCAGACGCGGATCGACGCCATGGTGACTGCCTTTGCCCTCGCCCCCTGGCTCGATCAGAAGGCGGAATCCCTGCCGCTCGGCCTGCGCCAGCGCTTGTCGCTGGCCTGCGCCCTGCTGCACGAGCCGCCGCTGCTGTTTCTCGACGAACCCACCTCCGGGGTCGATCCGGTAACCCGGCGCGAGTTCTGGTCGCACATCAACGCGCTGGCCGACCACGGCGTCACCGTGCTGGTCACCACCCACTTTATGGATGAGGCGGAGTATTGCGACCGCATCGCCCTCATCTATCGCGGCAAGCTGCTGGCGCTCGGCACCCCGGACGATCTCAAGGGGCTGGCCGCCAAAGAGGCGGCGACCTCTTTGCCAACCGGCTCCTTGCCGACCTGTTCTTTGCCAACAATGGAAGAGGCCTTTATCACCCTGGTCGAGCGGGCCAGCGAGGAGGACGCATGAGCATCAACCGTCGGCGACTGCTGGCCCTCTGCCGCAAGGAGATGCTGCAAATCGTCCGTGACCCGAGCAGCATCCTCATCGCCTTCATCATGCCAGTGGTGCTGCTGGTGGTGATGGGTTACGCCATCAATCTGGATGTGGACCATCTGCGCCTCGGCATCTGGCGCACCGACAGCGGCGCCCCGGCGGTGCGGCTGGAGCAGGCCCTGCGCGGCTCTACCGCGCTGGAGATCCACAGCGGCCCGAGCAAGGAGTCCCTGCTCGCCAGTCTGGCCCGTGGCGAGATCCGCGGCCTGTTGGTGATCGATGACGGCTTCTCCCGCGCCATGGCGGGTCAGGGCAATGGCACGCCGCAGGCCCTGCTGCTGACTGACGGCTCCGAGCCCAACACCGCCAACTTCGTCACCAACTATGTGCAGGGGATCTGGCAGGAGTGGCTCGCTGGCGAGGGGGTCGCCATGCCGGTGTCGATAGAGAGCCGCGCCTGGTTCAACCCGGCGCTGGTGAGCCGCAACTTTCTGGTGCCGGGCTCCATTGCGGTGGTGATGACCATCATCGGTGCCCTGCTCACCTCGCTGGTGGTGGCGCGGGAGTGGGAGCGCGGCACCATGGAGGCGCTGCTCGCCACCCCGGTCACCAAGGGGGAGCTGCTGCTCTCCAAACTGCTGCCCTACTATGGCCTTGGCATCATTGCCATGCTGCTCTGCCTGCTCTTCTCGGTGGCGGTGATGGCGGTGCCGTGGCGCGGCTCCCTGCTGCTGCTCTTTCTGGTCACCAGCGTCTTTCTCGGCAGCGCCCTCGGGCTCGGGCTGTTTCTCTCCACCGTGATGCGCAGCCAGTTCAACGCCGCACAGGCAGCGCTGATCGCCGCGTTTCTGCCCGCGGTGATGCTGTCGGGCTTCGTGTTCGAGATCGCCAGCATGCCGCCGCTGCTGCGGGCCATCACTCACCTCATTCCGGCCCGCTACTTCGCGAGCTCCTTGCAGACCCTCTATCAAGCGGGCAGCGTCTTCTCGATCCTGCTGGTCAACGGTTTTTGTCTGCTGCTGCTGGCCGGTTTCTGGCTGGCCCTGACCGCCCGCAAGACGCGGCGCACTCTGGAGTAACCCATGCTGATCCGACTCTGGTGGCTGATCCGAAAAGAGCTGCAGGCCCTGATGGGCAATACTCAGGGACGCTTTCTGCTCATCATGCCGGTGCTGCTGCAGACCGCCCTCTTCCCGTTCGCCGCCACTCTGGAGGTGACCGGCAACACGCTGGCCATCTACAACCAGGATGGCGGCGCCCAGAGCCGCGAGCTGCTGGAGCGCCTCACCCATATGCCCGCCTTCACCACCATCATTCCGGTGCAAGGCGAGGCGGGCATGACCGAGGCCATCACCGGGCAGCGGGCGCTGCTCGGGCTGATTATTCCGGGCGATTTCTCGCGCCGGCTGGCGCGCGGCGAACCGGCCAAGGTGCAGCTGATTATCGACGGCCGCCGCTCCAACGGCGGTCAGGTGGCGGCGGGCTACATCAGTCAGGTGATCGCCCGCTGGCAAAGTGAGGGCAAGGGCCAACCCGAGCTGGCGGTACGCAACCTCTACAACCCCAACGTCGAGTTCCACTGGCATATCCTGCCGGCGCTGGTGGCCATCATCACTACCACCGGCTGTCTGATTGTCACCGCCCTCTCGGTCGCGCGGGAGCGGGAAGAAGGCACCTTCGATCAGCTGCTGGTCTCCCCCCTCACCGCAGGCTGGATCATGGCGGGCAAGGCGGTGCCCGGCATCATGGTGGCGGTGGGGCAAGGGTGCATAGTCGCGCTGGCCGCCCGTTTTGTCTTTCACCTCCCCTTTGCCGGCAGCCTCAGCCTGCTGATGGCGGGCATGGTCTGCTACGGGCTGGCGTTAGCCGGGATCGGGCTCTTCATCTCGTCGTTCTGCTCGACCCAGCAGCAGGCCTTTCTCGGGGTCTTCTCCTTCACCGTACCGGCGGTGATCCTCTCGGGCTACATCTCGCCGGTGGAGAATATGCCGCAGGTGTTCCAGTGGCTGGCAGCCATCGACCCCCTCACCCACTTCATCGTGCTGCTCAAGGGGGTCTTCCTCAAGGGGTTTGACTGGTCGGCCGCCTGGCCCCTGCTCTGGCCGCTGCTCGCCATCGCCGGGGTCACCCTGTCGCTGGCGCTCGCCATGTTCCGCCGCCATATCGCCTGACACGCCGCCTTGCTCAGCTGATGCCCATTGATACCGGTCTCGCCCAGCGCGAGGCTGGCCTTTTTTCGACAGAAGTTTTCACTCCCCGGCTTTTGCTAAAGCGAGCTTGCTCTCAGACATCCCTCACTCCAGGCCAGCACAGAAATCATCAACTGGTATACCTATTTTTGTATATCTTTGAATTTTATCGAATTACCCCTGACGAGATATATAAATAGACACTTGATTTGCATCAATCGCCCGCCCCGACTGACTGGGTAGCCTAGCCCCAGAATGATGTTTTATTACTCCAAACTTGAGGCAACTATGAGCAAAGTCAGACTGGTCGTTGTGGGCAACGGCATGGTGGGGCACCGCTTCATCGAAGAGCTGATCGAGCGGGCCGACCCGGGCCGCTACGAGATCACCGTCTTCGGTGCAGAACCCCGTCCCGCCTACGATCGCGTCCATCTCTCCTCCTACTTCTCCCATCACACCAGCGAAGATCTCTCCCTCGTCAAACCCGGTTTCTACGACAAGCACGGCATCCGCCTGCTGCTCGGCGAAGCGGTGAAAACAATCGACAGGGCCAACCGCGAAGTGCACTCCAACAAGGGCACTGTGGTCGGCTACGACAAGCTGGTGCTGGCCACCGGCTCCTACCCCTGGGTGCCCTCCATTGCAGGCAGTCAGCACCACGAGTGCTTCGTCTATCGCACCATCGAGGATCTGAAAGCCATCCGCAGCGCCGCCAAGAGCGGCAAGAGCGGGGTGGTGATCGGGGGCGGCCTGCTTGGCCTCGAAGCCGCCGGCGCCCTCAAGGCGCTGGGTCTCGAGACCCACGTGGTGGAGTTTGCGCCGGTGCTGATGGCCGAGCAGCTCGACGGTCAGGGCGGTCAGCTGCTGCGCCGCAAGATTGAATCCATGGGCGTGCAGGTTCACACCAGCAAGAGCACCAGCGAGATCCTGATGCATGGCGGCGAACAGGCGAAGCACCGCCTCGCCTTTGCCGATGGCAGCCAGCTTGAAGTGGACGTGGTGCTCTTCTCCACCGGCATTCGCCCGCAAGATACCCTCGGCCGCTACGGCGATCTCGACATCGCCGAGCGCGGTGGCATCGTCATCGACGATCACTGCCTCACCTCAGACCCCGACATCTATGCCATCGGCGAGTGCGCCGCCTGGCAGGGGCGCTTCTTCGGGCTGGTGGCACCGGGCTACAAGATGGCCCAGATCACCGTCGACCATCTGCTCGGCGGCGACAGCCGCTTCGAAGGGGCGGACATGAGCGCCAAGCTCAAGCTGCTCGGCGTTTCCGTCGGCTCCATCGGCGATGCCCACGGCCGCACCCCGGGCAGCCACAGCTATGTGTTTCAGGACGATCAGGCTGGCGTCTACAAGAAGATCGTGGTGAGCGAAGACAACAGCCGCCTGCTCGGTGCCGTGCTGGTGGGTGACGTGGAAGATTACGGCAACCTGCTGCAGATGATGCTCAACGCCCTGCCGCTGCCGAGCCACCCGGACACCCTGATCCTGCCCGCCTACGCCGGTGCCAAACCGACGCTGGGGGTGGATGCCCTGCCGGAAAGCGCCCAGATCTGCTCCTGCTTCGACGTCTCCAAGGGCGACATCGCCCAGGCCGTCGCCGAGGGTCACACCACGCTGGCCGCCATCAAGCAGCACACCAAGGCCGGTACCGGCTGCGGCGGCTGCGTGCCGCTCATCAGTCAGGTGCTCAACGCCGAGCTGGTGAAGCAGGGCATCGAGGTCAACAACCACCTCTGCGCCCACTTCCCCCACTCCCGTCAGGAGCTGTTCCATCTGGTCAAGGTGGAGGGGATCAAGAGCTTCGACGAGCTGCTGGCCAAGCACGGTCAGGGCTATGGCTGCGAGGTGTGCAAACCGACCATCGGTTCCATCCTCGCCTCCTGCTGGAACGAGCATGTGCTGAGCCCGCGCAATATCCCGCTGCAGGACACCAACGACATCTTCCTCGGCAACATGCAGAAGGACGGCAGCTACTCCGTCATCCCGCGCATGGCTGGCGGTGAAGTGACTCCGGAAGGGCTGCTGGCGGTGGCCGAAGTGGCCCGCGACTACAAGCTCTACACCAAGATCACCGGCGCCCAGCGCATCGGCCTGTTCGGGGCCCAGAAGGATGACCTGCCCGCCATCTGGCGCAAGCTGCTGGCCGCTGGATTCGAGACCGGTCAGGCCTACGCCAAGGCGCTGCGCATGGCCAAGACCTGTGTCGGCAGCACCTGGTGCCGCTTCGGCGTGCAGGACAGCGTCGGCCTCGGGGTCTTCCTCGAGAACCGCTACAAAGGCATTCGCACCCCGCACAAGATGAAGTTCGGTGTCTCCGGCTGTACCCGCGAATGTGCGGAAGCCCAGGGCAAGGATGTCGGCATCATCGCCACCGACGCGGGCTGGAACCTCTATGTGGGCGGCAACGGCGGCATGAAACCGCGCCACGCCGACCTGCTGGCTTCTGACCTCGACCGCGAGACCCTGATCAAGCTGATCGACCGCTTTATGATGTTCTACGTCACCAGCGCCGACAAACTGCAGCGCACCTCGGTCTGGCTCGGCAATCTGGAAGGGGGCGTCGACTACCTGCGCGAGGTGATCGTCGACGACAAGCTGGGACTGGCCGAGACGCTCGAGCGCGATATCCAGACCCTGATCGACAGCTACGAGTGCGAATGGTCGCGCACCCTCAATGAAGAGGAGGCGCTCAAGCGCTTCAGCCACTTCATCAACAGCGACAAGCGCGATCCGGACGTCCAGTTTGTCGCCGAGCGTGACCAGCACCGACCCGCCACTCCGGCCGAGCGCATCCCCGTCTACCAGATCGAGGTGGAAACCAAATGATGAAATTAGCCTGCCAACTCAACGACATACTCCCTGGCACCGGCGTCTGTGCCCTGCTGGAAGGGCGCCAGATCGCCCTGTTCCGCCCGAGCGTGGCCGCCGAGGTGTTCGCCATCGACAACCGGGACCCCTTCTTCGCCGCCAACGTGCTGTCGCGGGGCCTGATCTGCGAACACGACGGCGAACTCTGGGTGGCCAGCCCGCTCAAGAAGCAGCGCTTTCGTCTGAGCGATGGCCACTGTTTCGACAACCCTGTGATGTCGGTTCACAGCTATCCCGTTGAAGTACGCGACCAGCAGGTCTGGGTCGCCGTCTAAAGCCGATTTCACTCTCTTTCGGGCTGCCTGCAGGCAGCCCTTTCAAGGACTCACAAGATGTACACGGAAACCATTAACAAGTGCGCCGCCAACGCGGCCCGCATCAACCGCTTCGAGCGGGATGACAAGCTCGGCTTCTGGCTCAGCTCCGCCATGGCGGGGGCCTATGTGGGCCTTGGCATTATCCTCATCTTCACCCTCGGCAATCTGGTGGATCCCGCCATCCGGCCGCTGGTGATGGGGGCGACCTTCGGCATCGCCCTGACGCTGGTGATCATCGCCGGCTCCGAGCTGTTTACCGGCCACACCATGTTCCTCACCTTCGGGGTGAAGACGGGCAAGATCACCATGGCCGACCTGCTGCGCATCCTGCCGCAGACCTGGGCGGGCAACCTGATTGGCTCCGTCGTGGTGGCACTCATCTACTCCTATGGCGGCAGCCTGCTGCCGGACGCGGGCAGCCTGGCGCACAAGGTGGCACTGGCCAAGACCCAGGCACCGACGCTGACCCTGTTCATGAAGGGCGTGCTGTGCAACTGGCTGGTCTGCCTCGCCATCTGGATGGCGCTGCGCACCGAAGGGGCCGCCCGCTTCATCGCCATCTGGTGGTGCCTGCTCGCCTTTATCGCCTCCGGCTACGAGCACTCCATCGCCAACATGACCCTGTTCGCCCTCTCCTGGTTTGGTGCCCACTCCGAGGCCTACACCCTGGGCGGCATCGGCCACAACCTGCTGTGGGTGACCCTGGGCAACACAGTCTCCGGTGCCCTCTTTATGGGCCTTGGCTACTGGTATGCCACCCCCAAGGCTGAGCGCCCGGTTGCGGTGAGCAAAGCCACCTCCACTGCCAGCCAGACCCAAACCGCCTGATCCGGAGGCCCCATGGACTACTTGCCCATCTTTTGCCGACTCGACAACAAACCCGTGCTGCTGGTCGGCGGCGGCGAGGTAGCGGAGCGCAAGGCGCGCCTGCTGCTGGATGCCGGTGCTCGCCTCACCGTCGTAGCGCCCGAGCTCGACCCCGAGCTGGCGGAACTGGCTGCCAACGGGAGCATAGAGTGGCTGGCCGGTGAATTCGCGCCGCAGCAACTGGCGGGCAAGTGGCTGGTGGTGGCCGCCACCGATCGGCGCGAGGTGAACGCCCTGGTCTACCAGAGCGCCAATCAGGCGCGGATCTTCGCCAACGTGGTGGATGACCCGAAACGCTCCAGCTTCATCATGCCGTCGATCATCGACCGTTCGCCGCTGATGGTGGCCATCTCCTCCGGCGGCAAGGCCCCGGTGCTGGCCCGCTTGCTGCGGGAAAAACTGGAAGCCCTGCTGCCCCAGCATCTGGGTGCCGTCGCGGCCTTCGCTGGCAGCCTGCGGGAGCGGGTCAAGGCCCGCTTCGCCAGCATGGGCGAGCGGCGCCGCTTCTGGGAACGGCTGCTCGGGGCGGATCGGCTCGGGCAGGCGCTGGCACGGGGGGATCACGCCTCTGCCCACCAGCTGGCCGACCACCTGTTTGCCGACGAGAGCCACAGCGCTGGCGAAGTGGTGCTGGTGGGAGCGGGCCCCGGCGATCCGGGTCTGCTCACCCTGCACGCCCTGCGCCAGATGCAGCAAGCGGACGTGGTGGTCTATGACCGGCTGGTCTCGGACGAAGTGATGGCACTGGTGCGCCGGGATGCCAAACGCATCTTCGTCGGCAAGCAGGCGGGCAACCACTGCGTACCGCAGGAGGGGATCAACCAGCTCTTGCTGGAGGAGGCGAAGAAGGGCCAGCGAGTGGTGCGGCTCAAGGGAGGCGACCCCTTTATCTTCGGCCGTGGTGGCGAGGAGCTGGAGACGCTGGTCGGCAGCGGCATCGGCTTTCAGGTGGTGCCGGGGATCACCGCGGCCAGCGGCTGCGCCGCCTACGCCGGTATTCCGCTGACCCACCGCGATCACGCCCAGAGCGTACGCTTCGTCACCGCTCACGGCAAGGGGGGCGCCCGGGATCTCGACTGGCCACTGCTGGCCAAAGACAAGCAGACGCTGGTGTTCTACATGGGGCTCTCCTCCTGCGCCACCATCCGCGATCAACTGCTGGCCCACGGCAAGCAGGGCAACACGCCAGTGGCGCTGATCGAGCGCGGCACCCAACCCTGCCAGCGGGTCATTCGCGGCACCCTCGATGAACTGCCCGCGCTGGCGGTGGGGGTCGAAAGTCCGGCCCTGATCATGGTGGGCTCGGTGGTGACCCTGGCCGACCAGCTCGCCTGGTTTGGCGCGGCACCACAGGCTCAGCGCGCCCTCGCCTGAGGGATTCTCGGCAACTCACCATGAGGCCACCAGCAGGTGGCCTCACTTTTACCTCCCTCTTCTCCCATCACGGTCATAACCTGCTGTTTTAAGTCTGGTATCCTATGGGCATTGAGCCCTTGGCTACCCTCTCAGGAATTCATCCCATGTCTCTTCCCATCAAGAACAGCGCCAGGCAGCGCGCGGATGACAGATCTCGCATTCTCACCCTGCTGCTGCGCGATGACGCCCTCACCGACAGCCTGCTCGACCCGCAGGTGGTGCAGGATGCCGAGCAGCGCGATCAGACCAGCGAACTCACCGCGCTGGTCAACGGGCTGCCCGCCGCCGATGTCGCCGATGCGCTGGAGTCGCTGCCGCCCGATGAGCGTCATGCCCTGTGGGCGCTGGTGGAGGAGGAGAAGCGCGGCCAGATTCTGGTCGAGGCGTCGGAGACGGTGTGGGACAGCCTGATCAGCGGGATGAGCGACAAGGAGCTGCTGCACGCCCTGCGCACCCTCGACATCGACGACCAGATCTATCTGGGCCAATACCTGCCCCGCAACCTGATGGGGCGGCTGCTCACCTACATGGCCCCCGAAGAGCGGGATCGGGTACGGGAGGTGATCCGCTACGGCAAGCACACCGTCGGCGCCATGATGGACTTCGAGATCATCACCATCCGCCCCGAGGTGAGTCTAGCCACGGTGCAGCGCTATCTGCGCCTGCGCGGCAAGATCCCCGCCAACACCGACAAGCTGTTCGTCATCGACAGGCGCAACCACCTGCTGGGGGAGCTGGCCCTCACCACAGTGCTGCTGCACAAGCCCGCCACCCTGGTGAGCGATGTGATGGAGCGGGATCCGGTCACCTTCGATCCGGAGGATAACGACGAAGCAGCGGCCCGTACCTTCGAGCGGGATGACCTGCTCTCCGCCGCCGTGGTGGATGGCAAGGGCAAGCTGATGGGCCGCCTCACCGTCGAAGAGGTGGTGGATCTGGTCTATGAGGAGAGTGATACCGACCTGCGCCGGATGGGGGGTATCAGCGAGGATGAAGACGTGTTCGCCCCGGTCTCCAAGGCGGTCAAGACCCGCTGGGCCTGGCTGGCGTTGAACCTCTGCACCGCTTTTGTCGCCTCGCGGGTGATCGGCATGTTCGAGCACACCATCTCCCAGCTGGTGGCGCTGGCAGCCCTGATGCCCATCGTCGCCGGGATCGGCGGCAACACCGGCAACCAGACCATCACCATGATAGTGCGGGCGCTGGCGCTGCAGCACATTCAGGCGGGCAACCTCTCCTTCCTGCTGCTGCGGGAACTCGGGGTCGCCTTTATCAACGGGCTGGTGTGGGGTGGCACCATGGGGCTTGCCACCTATCTGCTCTATCAGGATGCGGCGCTCGGCGCCGTGATGACCCTGGCCATGATGCTCAACCTGCTGGTGGCCGCCCTGATGGGGGTCATCATCCCCATGACCATGACCCGCCTCGGCCGCGACCCGGCGGTGGGGGCCAGCGTGATGATCACCGCCATCACCGACACCGGCGGCTTCTTTATCTTCCTCGGGTTGGCGACCATTTTCCTGCTGTAACCAGCTACTCAATCCATAAAAAACAGGCCCACCGAAGTGGGCCTGCTGTTATCTGTGTGATCGGGAATATCGCAATAAAGGGCGCTACTCCCGCTCCTTCACATAAGGTGTACCGAGCGCCTTGGGTGCTACCGCACGGCCGATAAAGCCGGCCAACAGGAACACGGTCAGGATGTAGGGCAGTGCCTCGATGGCCTGCACCGGAATGGCGAAGCCACCGATGCTGACCCCTTGCAGACGGATGGCGACCGCATCGAGGAAGCCGAACAGCAGGCAAGCAGCCATGGCATTCCAGGGGCGCCACTTGCCGAACACCAGCGCCGCCAGCGCCATAAAGCCCTTGCCCGCACTCATGTTGGGGATGAACTGGGCCGTCTGGGCCACCGCCAGATAGGTGCCACCGATACCGGCCAGCAGGCCGCCGATAATGAGCGCGGTGTAGCGCATCCGCACCACCGAGATACCGGCGGTATCGACCGCTGCGGGTGCCTCGCCCACCGCCCGCAGACGCAGACCGAAGCGGGTACGGAACATCACCCACCAGGCCAGCGGTACGCAGGCAAACGCCACGTACTCCAGCAGGGAGTGGCCGCTCAGCAGCTCGCTGTAGAGCTGGCCGATCACCGGCACATCCCACAGCTCCTTGGCATAGGGCAGATCGATGGGGGCGAAACGGGCATCACCGGAGAGCGCCGGAGTCTGGCCACCCTGATCGAACCAGTAACGGCCCAGGGTGACGGTCAGACCGGCCGCCAGAATATTGATGGCCATGCCGCTCACCACCTGATCACCGCGGTGGGTGATGGTGGCAAAGCCGTGCATCAGGGCAAACAGGATGGAGACACCCACCCCGGCACCCAGACCTACCCAGGCAGAACCGGAGACCGCAGCCGCCGCACCACTGGCGAACGCCGCCGCCAGCAGTTTGCCTTCCAGCGCAATGTTGACCACCCCGGAGCGCTCGCAGAACATGCCGGCCATGGCGGCCAGAATGAGCGGCGGCGCTGTCCGAATGGTCGCATCCAGCATCAGGATCAGAATTTCAAACATGATCAGACTCCTTTAGCTTGCGCGGCTGAGCGGTTGGCAAACGCCAGATAGAGCTGCTCGATGCGCGGACGCATCATGTGCTCAAGGGCGCCACAGAACAGGATCACCAGACCCTGCAACACCACGACGATGTTGCGGTCGACACCGAACTCGAAGCTGAGCTCGGCGCCCCCCTGATAGAGGAAACCGAACAGCAGGCTGGCGATGATGACGCCGACCGGATGGTTGCGCCCCATCAGCGCCACCGCGATACCGGTGAAGCCGAACCCTTCCACGAAGTTGAGCTTGATCTGGTGCAGTTCACCCTGCAGCACGTTGAGGGCGAAGAAGCCCGACAGCATACCGGAGATCACCATCGCCAGGATCACCACCTTGGGATAGGAGATACCGGCGTAGGCGGAGGCGCTTTGGCTGGCCCCGACCGAGCGGATCTCGTAACCCCAGCGGGTGTGCCAGATAAAGACCCACACCAGCGCCGCACAGATCAGCGCCCAGAAGAAGCTGATGTTGAGCGGGCTGTTGGGGATATCCATCCCGAACAGGCTCGCCATCCCGCTCATCTTGGGCAGCCAGCTTGCTTCGGCAAACACCTTGCTCTCGGTCGCCATCGAGCCGGGTGGCTTGAACACCTCCACCAGCAGGTAGGCCATCAGCGAGGCGGCAATGAAGTTGAACATGATGGTGGTGATCACGATATGGCTGCCGCGCTTGGCTTGCAGCCAGGCCGGAATAAAGGCCCAGGCCGCACCGAACAGACCACCGGCAATGATGGAGAGCGGCAACAGCAGGGCAAACGGCAGCACATCGCCGAGCGTCAGACAGACCAGACCGACACCGAGACCGCCGATATAGGCCTGACCTTCACCACCGATGTTGAACAGACCGGCGTGGAAGGCGACCGCCACCGACAGACCGGTAAAGATAAAGCCGGTTGCGTAGTAGAGGGTGAAGCCAACCCCTTCACCAGTGCCGAACGCGCCGTACCACATGATCTTGGCGGCATCGACCGGATTGATGTCGAGGTAGTAGAACAGAATGGCCGACACCAGGAAGGCCAGCAGGATGTTGACCGCAGACAAGACGCCTACGGAGACCCAGGCAGGAATACGTACTTGGCTCATCAGTGGGCCTCCTTGGCAACTTCGTCCGGCACTATGTTCGCCATCATCAAGCCAATGGTGCGCTCATCCGCCTTGGCACCATCCAGCTCGCCGACGATGCGACCATCGGCAATGACCAGAATCCGGTCTGCGAGGCTCATGATCTCGTCCAGCTCCACCGAGACCAGCAAGACGGCCTTGCCCTTGTCGCGCATGGCGATGATCTGCTGGTGGATATACTCGATGGCGCCGATGTCGACCCCGCGGGTCGGCTGGCCGATCAACAGCACATCCGGGTCCTGCTCCACTTCACGGGCGATCACCAGCTTCTGCTGGTTGCCACCGGAGAAGTTGGCGGTCTTGTGATCGGGATGGGGCGGGCGCACGTCCCACTTCTCCATCTTGGCCTGACAATCCTGCTGGATCGCCTCCTTGTTCTGCAGCCACCCCTTGTTGTATTGCGGACGGCGGTGATAACCGAGAATGAAGGCCTCTTTCGCCTCGAAGCGGTTGATCAGCCCCATCTTGTGGCGATCTTCCGGCACATGACCGAGACCGTAGTTACGCACCAGCTCCGGATCGGCCGGGTGCTCCGCGCTCACCTTGTGCACGCCGCTGCGGCTGCTGATGGTGAAGCCACCCTTGCTCGGTTTGAGAATGCCGCCAAGCAGGCTGAGCAGTTCGGACTGACCGTTGCCGGAGACCCCGGCGATGCCGACCACTTCACCGGCCCGCACTTCGAAGCTGACCGATTTGACCCGCTCCACCTTGCTGGCGTCGAAGTAGCTGAGTCCTTCGATCTTCAGCTTGGCTTCACCGGGCTGGGTTGGCCCCTTGTCGACCTTGAGGCGCACCTTGCGGCCCACCATCAGTTCGGCCAGCTGCTCCTTGTCGGTATCCTTGGTGGCGACGTGGGCCACCATCTCGCCACGGCGCATGATGGAGACCTGATCGGTAATGGCCAGGATCTCCCGCAGCTTGTGGGTGATAAGGATGATGGTCGCCCCCTGATCCCGCAGTTTTTTCAGCACCTCGAACAGGTGATCCGCCTCTTGCGGGGTCAGTACCCCGGTCGGCTCGTCGAGGATCAGGATGCGGGCGCCACGATAGAGCGCCTTGAGAATTTCGACCCGCTGTTGCAAGCCCACCGGCAGATCTTCGACCTTCTCGTGCAACGGCACGTCGAGGCCATAGTCCCGTGCCAGCTCGCCCAGCAGCTTTTCGGCTGACGCCACGCTCTGCTGAAGGTGCCAGCCGTTCTCAGCGCCGAGGATGACGTTTTCCAATACGGTGAAGTTATTGACCAGCATGAAGTGCTGGTGAACCATGCCCACGCCTGCGGCAATCGCATCTTGTGAGCCATGGGGATTGAACGGTTTCCCGTCGATCAGCATCTCGCCTTTGTCGGCATGGTAGAAACCATAAATGATGCTCATCAGGGTGGACTTACCGGCGCCATTTTCGCCGACAATGCCGTGGATACTGCCTTTGCGAACCTTAAGGTCGATCAGCTTGTTGGCGTACACTTCGCCGAACCGCTTATCGATACCTCTTAATTCGATGGCATAGCGATCTGTCTGGTCCATGATGCAGCCCTGCGTTTCATGAAATAAGACTAAAAACCGGCCCGTGCGGGCCGGTGGTGCGTTGAGAGTCGTAGCAACTATCTAATTAGTATTTGCAGGTGTTGTCGCTCATGTAGTCATGAACTTTGACCTTGCCAGAGATGATTTCGGCCTTGATGGCATCCACCTTGGCTTTCATTTCCGGGGTGATCAGCTTCTCGTTGTCCTTGTCGAGCGCCCAATCCACACCGCCTTCGGCCAGACCCAGGTTCTTGATACCCGGCTTCCACTCGCCTTTGGCAGCGTCATCCCAGGTCTGGTAAGCGGCCAGACCCACAGACTTGACCATGGAGGTCAGCATGGTGCCCGGTTGCAGGTGGTTCTGGTTGGAGTCCACACCGATGGCGAACTTGCCGCTGTCCTTGGCTGCCTGATAGACACCGATACCGGTGCCACCTGCGGCGGCATAAACCACGTCAGCGCCTTTGGCGAACTGGGACTTGGCCAGCTCGGCACCTTTGGCCGGGTCAGCAAACGCGGCTGGGGTAGAGCCCGCCATGTTCTGGTACACCTCGATCTTCGGATTGACGTACTTGGCACCCTGCTCGTAACCGCACTGGAATTTGCGGATCAGCGGGATATCCATGCCGCCCACGAAGCCGACCTTGCCGCTCTTGGAGGCGATGGCAGCCAGCGCGCCCACCAGGAAGGAACCTTCATGCTCCTTGAAGATGACGGACTGGACGTTCGGCTTGTCGACCACCATGTCGATGATGGTGAACTGGGTTTTCGGGAACTCGGTCGCCACTTTCTCGACGGCAGAACCCATGTTGAAACCGACCGCGACGATCGGGCCGTTGCCACGGCTGGCCAGACGACGCAGACCCTGCTCGCGCTGGGCTTCGTTCTGGGGTTCAAACTCTTTGACCTTGACCCCTTTGTCCTTGTTGTAGAGCTCGACGCCGTTACGGAACACGGCTTCGTTGAATGATTTGTCGTACTTGCCCGCGGTGTCATAGATCACGGCCGGCTCGGAAGCAGCCTGAGCAGAGAGAGCAGCGAGAGTGAGGGAGGCCACGGTGGCCAGTTTGAGCACTTTAGTCACGATCGTATCCTTGATTGTTATTAAGTGAGGGAACTTGCTTGCCCGCCAAAGCGGGTCATCTAGCACGCAGGCTTACTCTAAGTCAGCCCCGATGCGGGTCAAGCAAATGATAAGGGAAAAACGTTTGCGTTAACGGTTTGAATTATAAGCAAATAACCTTATAAGCAGTTGTTTTTTAGCTGCTTTTCAGTTTTTTATGCTGACAACAAAAAGACCCAAACGACATTTCGCTTATTGTTCAGCAACTTACTGTAAACCGTTTTCCCCTTTTATTCATCCGCCCCCCCTGCCAGCCCGTGATCCGGCTCGCAAAATCCCCACAAACCGCGCGAGCAAGGGTTGGCTACAACTGGAAACGACCAAAGCTCACAGCCCCTTTCTCGAATACGCTCCAGTCAACATTCGCTTACCAACAATGCCCACTCAACGCCACTTTGTTGAGCAAGCTCACAATTCATGTGAACTCGAGATCCAGATCAAGTTGAAAACCATATGAGCCCCTGTATGATGCCCGCCGCATAGACCTCAAATGAAACTAACAAAAACATCAATTGGGCTTCTTTTGCATCACTTCATGCCACCTATTCTGACTTCCTCAGCCAGGTGCCGGTGACATATGCATCGTTGTTTCAGGAAAATAAAAATGAAAAAAAATATTCTGGCTTTATCGGTTGTGACGGCGTTATCCAGCTTGGCGCTGGCAGGTTGTGGCGGTGGTGGCGACGGTGCCAGCACCGATAATGGCAATAACGGTGGCAATGGTGGAAACGCCACCAAACCTGTGTTGACCGCCACCTTTATTGATAGTGCCGTAGCCGGTTTGAACTACACATGCGGCAACTACACCGCGCTCACTAATGAGCAAGGCCAGTTCCTCTTTAATGACGGTGACACCTGTGCCTTCAAACTGGGTTCAATCCCGCTTGGGGAAACCCAGGTTAAAAAAGGCCAGACCCTGGTAACCCCATACACCATCGCCAAGAACGGCGACAAAGATCGCGCCATTCGTATCGCGGCCCTGCTGCAAACCATGGATGCAGATACAACACCTGAAACCATTACCCTGAAGTCCGCAGATGTTGTCAAACTGGGTAACACGATCAAATTTGACAGCGATGACGCTTTTAATACCAGCCTGAATGAAGCCCTGAAACAGGCGCAGATCGACAAAAAAGTGGTTGATACCAAAGCAGCCGAAGCACATATGAAGGCGTCACTGGCAGTGCTTAATGGCCGCTCTGTCGCGGTCGACAAGGTGCTCTCGGATTTACAAGCGCTGACCGACCTGAAGACCCTTAACGTTGAAGAGAAACTCAAGGAGTACAAAGACACTCTGCTGGCTGAAACCACAGATAATGGCAAGATTGACCGCCAGATCGTGCTGGCCGCGCTGGCCATGCTCGAAGTAACCAACGACCCTGTTGTTACAGAACGTCTTGGCTTTACATCTTCTGACATGGGCGTTAATTACAGCACCAACCTGGCTAAAGTGATCGATGTCATCATCCACACGCCATACACCCCGTCCGTGGCTCTCAAAGATGGCAAAGGATATACCCGTGACGTAGCCAAGCTGATGGGTACCTATGCCGACAGCATGGACAAGGTCGCCGCCACCCTGGCCGATATCCAGGACCCGGAGTACAACGCGCGCTATGGTGAGAACGACGCCATCACCCTCAACTTCGATAGCGCAAAGGCCCTGCGCGCCTCAGCCATGGCGATGGCATCGGCACTCAATATTGCCGCATCCTACCAATACGGCCCGGATAATGCCTATGCAACCCAGAACGAAGAAGTAACTTTGCCTCGCATGCATATCAAGCAAAGCTGGGGACTGGAGCAACAACCCCATACCACTTATGAAGAGAGCGCCAGCACCTTCCAGACCCAGTTCAGCCCAATGGATATCGAACCGGACCACCTGGTGAACCACGCAGATTTCTTCCGTCTGACCGATGACGCCAAAGTGCGTCTGGGTAAGGCCAAAGCTCAGCTGAAGGATGCGGTGGGTATCGCACTGACCATCGATCAGGGCAAGCTTGACGACTCTTTGACCCAGGATGAGATAGCCACCAACACCACTCTTCTCACAAAACTGGCGGATCATTTCTCAGGCAAAGAGCCCACTGTTGAGTGGAAAAATAGCAAGATCAAGTACTTCAATACCGGTATGTTCTGGGAACCCAAAGAGGTAGGCATCAAGTTCAACATCAACGTCATCCCGTTCTTTGACGAAATGCTGGATCGCGGCGATATGACCATCAAGGTGACTGGCGCATGTAATGGCGACGTGGGTACACGAGACTCCGAACTGTCCAAAGCAATCGGAGAACCCATGTGCCTTATCTCAAGCGACGAGTTCAAGGCACTTGCCCAAAACGGTCGTGGTGCACTGAAGTACATCGGCTGGATGCAAGAAGCTCAAAACAGCCACACTACCATTTATGCCAAGGGAGTGAGCTATGACTGGTCAACTCAGATGACGCCGCTGACCGGTTCGACCTTTGACAAGGTCTTTGTATCTTGTACCGATCTGGATGGAAACAAGGTCAGCTGTGCCGATCAGCTGTAAACAATGCAGAGCGCTCCTGCTGGGGGCGCTCTTTTTGCTGATACCGACGGCGCAAGCTACCGGTATGTTGGCACGCTACAAGGATTATCGGGAGCGTGTCTTCGATCGTCAGGGTCAATTGCAATATCAATTAACCACCCGTGAATATGTGCAATGGATGCCCAACGGGCGTCCCTCATTGTCCACTCTCTTTGCGTTGCGAGAAATGCAGCGTGAGTCATTGCAGCTGAAGCAAGGCTCTTTGATGGTGAATGACGTCATCGTGCACTTCCAGCATGGGCATTATCAAGATGGCCAGCTCATAATGGGAGACACGGAAGTGACCTTACCTGAAGGCCGTTTGCACGCAACTACCCTTCGTTTTGATCCCGTTCATCAAGTGCTGGATTCCCCACGCGCCATGTTATTGAGCTTTTCTGGCGATGTGTTGGGCCAATATCGAGATTATCACCGCCCCCTTCGTTGATCCTGCTGGTTGGTCTCTGGCTGCTCAGGCCGTATAATCCCCGCCTGTATAAATAAACAGGAGTGGTGATGGACGTTTCAACCCTGCTCGACGGGCTCAACGACAAGCAAAGAGATGCCGTTGCGGCGCCCCGCAGCAACCTGCTGGTGCTGGCCGGTGCCGGTTCGGGCAAGACCCGGGTGCTGGTGCACCGTATCGCCTGGCTGATGCAGGTGGAACGCTGTTCACCCTTCTCCATCATCGCGGTCACCTTTACCAACAAGGCGGCGGCCGAGATGCGCGGCCGGGTCGAGAAGGTGATCGGCGACGGCGTGCGCGGCATGTGGATCGGCACCTTCCACGGCATCGCCCACCGTTTGCTGCGGGCCCACCATCTGGATGCAGGCTTGCCGCAGGATTTCCAGATCCTCGACTCAGACGACCAGTACCGGCTGATCCGCCGGGTGCTCAAGGCGCTCAACCTCGACGAGAAGCACTGGGCCCCGCGCGCCGTGATGGGCTACATCAACGGCAAGAAGGACGAGGGGCTGCGCCCCGGCGACATCGACCTCTACGGCGATCCCGTCACCCGCACCTATCAGCAGATCTACAAGACCTATCAGGAGACCTGTGATCGTTCCGGTCTGGTGGACTTTGCCGAGCTGCTGCTGCGCGCCCACGAGCTGTGGCTCAACAAACCGCACATCCTCGAGCACTACCGCGACCGCTTCCAGAACATCCTGGTGGACGAGTTTCAGGATACCAACGGCATCCAGTACGCCTGGCTGCGGATGCTGGCGGGCAACAGCGGCAAGGTGATGATCGTCGGCGACGATGACCAGTCCATCTACGGCTGGCGCGGCGCCAAAATCGAGAACATCCAGCGCTTCCTGACCGACTATCAGGGCGCCGAGACCATCCGCCTCGAGCAGAACTACCGCTCCACCGCCAATATCCTCAAGGCCGCCAACAGCGTCATCGCCAACAACGCCGAGCGCCTTGGCAAGGAGCTGTGGACCGAAGGGGCCGAGGGTGAGCCGATTTCCCTCTACGCCGCCTTCAACGAGGTGGACGAAGCGCGCTTTGTGGTCGGCCGCCTCAAGGATTGGAAGGAAAAAGGCGGCCTGTTGGCCGACTGCGCCATCCTCTATCGCTCCAACGCCCAGTCGCGGGTGCTGGAAGAGGCGCTGATGCAGGACGCCATGCCCTATCGCATCTACGGCGGCCTGCGCTTCTTCGAGCGGCAGGAAATTAAAGACGCCATGGCCTACCTGCGGCTTATCAACAACCGCGGCGATGACGCCAGCTTCGAGCGGGTGGTCAACACCCCGACCCGCGGCATCGGCGATCGCACCCTCGAGATCCTGCGCGGCAACGCCCGGGATCAGGGGCTCAACCTCTGGCAATCGGCCAAGGCGCTGCTCAATGACAAGGTGCTGACTGGTCGCGCTGGCAACGCGGTGCGCGGCTTTGTCGAGCTGATCGACGCGCTGGAGGAGCAGGTCTCCCTGCTGCCGCTGCACCAGCAGGCGGATATCGCCATCCAGAACTCCGGCCTCAAGGCGATGTATCTGGCGGAAAAAGGCGAGAAATCCCAAGCGCGGGTAGAGAACCTGGACGAACTGGTCACCGCCTGCCGCCAGTACCAGCGCCCGGACGAGCTGGAAGATATGAGCGATCTCTCCGCCTTCCTCGCCCACGCGGCGCTGGAGTCCGGCGAGAATCAGGCAGACGAATATGCCGATGCGGTGCAGCTGATGACATTGCACAGCGCCAAGGGCTTGGAGTTCCCGCTGGTACTGCTGGTCGGCGTCGAAGAGGGCATGTTCCCCAGCCAGCAATCGACCGAGGAGTCGGGCCGGCTGGAAGAGGAGCGCCGCCTCTGTTACGTCGGCATGACCCGCGCCATGGAGAAGCTCTACATCTGTTATGCCGAGAGCCGCCGCATCTACGGCCGCGAGATGTTCCACAAGCCGAGCCGCTTTATCCGCGAAATGCCTGCCGAGTGTCTGGAGGAGATCCGGCTGCGCACCCAGGTGAGCCGCCCCACCCAGTACGGCCGCTTTAGCCAGAACGAGGTGCAGCAGAGTTTCGACGCCAGCGGTATCAAACTCGGCCAGCGGGTGCTCCATCCGAAATTCGGCGAAGGGATAGTGCTTAACTTCGAAGGGGTCGGCCAGCAGAGCCGGGTGCAGATCCAGTTCGACGATGTCGGCGCCAAGTGGCTGGTGACGGCCTATGCCAGACTGGAAGTGCTTTGATTTTTCCTACCTTTTGATACAACCAACCCGGCTTAGGCCGGGTTGGTTTTTATCTAGCGTTCATAGCGATAGTTTTAATGACGCGATCGTCCGAATACGCTTCGCTATTCGAACCTACGATCATAGGCAACGCTATGTTTTTTTATCAGATAAATATGCCTCCAAAGAAAATGCCTCTTTAAATCCATTTAATATATGAAAGCATATTGACTCTATATCTTTCGTTTTCTTTTTCAACGAATCAAGTGTATATCTAGAGCCTATATTAATTGCCTTTTCTCTACCATGAGCGATAGCATTTCTATGGTCCTTAACTTCACTAAGGACCAGTCTGAGACCATTATCTGGCAGATGATGACCTGGCAAGTTGAAAAACTTCCAAACATCCTTTATTTGTTCCTGATTACCCATGATTAGCAGTCAGTTACCACGAACTATACTGATCTTACGTACAGTTATCGAGGTGCGAGATCAT